>OMTP01000185.1 GCA_900313955.1 uncultured Lachnospiraceae bacterium
GCGGCGAAAATCGAATGCGCTCCGGAAGAAGGCCTTTGTGCTCCGCGCCGGGGTTCCCCGTGAACTGTAACTGCCGGTGAACCAAAGGGGACGGTTCCGGTGGCTCCGTTTTGGGAAACCACCGGAACCGTCCCTTCTGATTCCAGTGATGAAATTGGATTTTTTCTCATTCCATGGAGTCGAGGTCCACGGTGTACTTGCCCGGCTCGCGGGGGTCCAGATAGACCTTGACCATCTTGCCGATGATCTCCTTGCCCGGATACTGGCGGATGATCTTGCTCGTGAAGGTTTCCTCCCGGCCTGTTTCGGGGTCTGTGTATTTGCAGATGACCTGATAGGCCTCCGGATCGCCTGGATTGCGCAGCGCCCTCGTGATGCCCAGAACTGTGGCGACCACCATGGTCTTATTGCCTGTCACAGGCTCATCCAGGCGGTCACCGTATCCTTCCGGATTCTCTTCCATCTTCTTATTCTGGACGTAGCGGATGATGATCCAGCCGATGGCAATCAAGAGAACTGTGATCGCAACATTGATCAGAATATACGTAGGAGTGACTGAACTTCCCATAAGACCCTCTCCCTTCTGTGCCACTAAAGTTCATGTTTATCTTTGCGATGCATTATAGCACACTTGTTATCTTTTTGTGGAGCGACGTTGTGACCCACCCGTGAACTGTAACCTCCTTTGAGCCAACTCATGTCCTCCCATCCGCGCTTGGGCGGAACGTCCTGGCAATTTCTTCGGCGACCTTGATGCCGTCGATGGCGGCGGAAGTGATGCCGCCGGCGTAGCCGGCTCCTTCGCCGCAGGGGTAGAGACCTTTGCAGCCAGTGGACTCGAAATGGTCGTCACGGGTCATGCGGACGGGAGAGGATGTGCGGCTCTCGAGGCCGGCAACCAGGCACTCCGGTCCGTCGAAGCCCGGGATTCTGCGCCCGAACTCCGCCATTCCTTCGTCCAGGTCCTTTTTGAGGGAGGGCGGCAGGATCTTGTGGACAGGAGCCCAGGCAGCCTGTCCTTTGAGGCACATGTCGCGGGCTTCCACAGCAGTGAGATCCCGCCTTCCTGAAGAGATCGAATTCGCACGGTCTGCACAGTCATGGCCATTCCCGGACTTCAGGGGTTTCTCTCCTGCCGGACGTACTGCCTTCTTCTCATCTTCCTGTGTGTACTCACAGGGAAGATCACCATCTCCGCCCGCAAAATCCGGGTAGGTCTCGACCGGAATCTTCCCGCCTGCAAGACCCCAGGCTCTCTTTTCCAGCATCTCCTGAAAATGCATGCCGGCCAGGGTCTCCTGAGACCCGAATTCCCCGGGGCCGACCGTGATGACGATAGCACTGTTGGCCCGGGCTGAATCCCGCGCATAGTCGCTCATACCATTGACCGCCAGGTGCCCAACTTCCGAAGAAGCATTGACTACATAGCCGCCCGGACACATGCAGAAACTGTAGACGCCGCGGCCGGACTGCGCCTTCGCTGTCAGCTTATAACTCACCTCCGGCAGATGGTACAGCTCTCTCTCCTCCTCGGAGACGCCATACATCTGGTGGTTGATCATTTGCTGGGGATGGGAGACGCGGACGCCGACAGCAAAATTTTTCTGGGTCATAGGAATGCCGTCGGCGTATAAAGTGCGGATGAGATCGCGCGAACTATGGCCTGGCGCCAGGACAAGCACCTGGGCCGGCAGAGTATAAGCTGCGCCTCCATTTTCCACGACGACGCCAGCCAGTCTTCGAAGACCAGACGGGTCCCTCTGCGTGATCAGCTCCTTCACGCAGTGGCCGAACCTGACTTCGCCGCCATTTTCAATCATTCTCCTGCGCATATTCACGATCACGGAGCGGAGGCGATCTGTCCCGATGTGCGGCAGGCTCTCCCAGGCGATGTCCCCGGGAGCTCCCGCTTCTATGAAAATGCGGGCTACCTCTTCGTTTCGACCGGCGCTGTCGCGCACATTGGTCGTGAGCTTGCCGTCGGAAAATGTCCCTGCCCCGCCCTCTCCAAACTGAATGTTGGAGTCGGGCAAAAGTTCCCCTGTCTTCCAGAAGTGCTCCACATCCTGTATGCGGTCCTCCATAGCGGCGCCGCGCTCGAGGACAATGGGGCGAAAGCCGGCCTCAGAAAGTTTCAGGGCACAGAAGAGACCAGCCGGGCCGAGACCCAGGACGACGGGTCTCTCCTTAAGCGTCACAGCGTCCGCGTCATGACCGGGGAAACAGTAGCGAACTTCTTCTTTATAAATAATGTTCCTGTCGTGCAGTTTTCTGACAAGCTTCTGCTCCCGCTCGGAGCCTCCCAGGCTCACGCCCAGCGACCAGACGTCGAAGAGCTGGGGCTTCTTCCTGGCGTCGACCGAGTGGCGGAGAAGCTTCCATGTAAATTGCTCCTCGCGGCGCATCTTAAGCTCCCGGCGGATGAGACGATCGAAGTCGGGATCCCTGCGACTGGCCTTTGTCTTGATCTGATTGATTCTGATCATGAAATAAACTATACCTCCAGGATCTCCGCCGTCATGGGGCCATCGAAGGTGACGCCGGAGACATGCTCGGTCTCGATGCGGTAAAGGGCATTTGCAGCCAGGTGCTCGGCGGCCTGCTCCAGGTCGCGCACGCCTGTGGAATTGCTGCATTTTCTTAAGACAACGTCGAGAGCCTCATCGGTGAGGACGCACTCTTCCGGGTTCATGCCCATGCGGCGCAGGATCTTAGGCAGAGAAAATTTCTGCAGAATGACCTTCTTCTCGTCGTCCGAGTAATCAGGGATCTCGATAACCGCGAAACGGGACATGAGGGGCGCGGAGATCCGCGACTTGTCGTTGGCCGTGGCGATCGGGTAGACGCCGGTCGTCGGGATGCTGCACTCGACGTAGTTGTCAGTGAAACCAAGGTTGTCGAGGAGAGTCAGAAGGGCGTCGGCCGGGTTGCCGCTCGCGCTGCCCGTGTCGGCCTTGTCCAGCTCGTTGATGATAAAGACCAGGTTCGAGGTGCGGGCCTCATAGAAGCCCTCCATGATGCGGCCGGGCTTGGCATTGGCGTAGACACGGGGGCTGCCGGTCAGGGTCTCGGGGTCATGAATCGTGCTCATGTCGAGGCTGATCCAGGGAAGCTTCAAGATGCGGGCGACCGCATAGGCCACCTGGGACTTGCCGATGCCGGCCGGTCCGACCAGAAGGAGACCGTAGAAAGGCAGGGTGTGGGTGCGGTTGATCTGGATGACCGTCTCAATGATTCTCTGCTTGACCCCCTCCATACCGTAGAGCTCCTCGTCGAGGATGCGGCGGGCCTCGTAGGGGTTGATGGACTCAAAGTAAGAATCTCTCCAGCGGATGTTGAGCATGATATTGAGGGCGCGCTGGGCGTGCCGCCGCTCCTCGGGGGAAATGCTGTTGGACTTGGTGAGGGCCAGATTTCTGACCGCCCACGTCCGAATGGACTTAGGTAAAGTGAAACCTGCGATCGACAGGTAGGTCTCGTACTCGGAAATGCCGGAGAGCTTCTCCTCCTTCTCGTCTGCATTTTCCTCCTCGTCCTCATCCTCCTCTGTCATGCGGCTCATTAAAATGCGCTCGATGGCCAGCTGGAGAAAAGCATTTTCAGAAGTCACAATATTGGTGCGGGCACTGGGATCGATGAGCCGGATGCGATAGACATGGAATCCGTCGGAAAATGCTTTTCCTGAAAGTCTCACTTTCTTCCTCTCGCCGCCTAAGAACTCCAGCAGGCGGATGAAGCGGTCGTCGATGCGCAAAATGTCCACAACCTTCTTTGTGTGGACGCTCTCCGGTGTGTCGCACTCAAAGCCGGTCCTCCTGTGGGGATTGAGGAAATCGCCGTTCACATGGTGGACCATAGCCCCCTTGGGATTCTCAAGAACCAGAAGGGGATGGTCTGCATCCGCCTCCTCATTGGTTCCATGAAAGACCTCATATGTGACGGCGGCGTCCTTGTCTGCGCCGTCCGCCTTCTTGGCCGATCCAAAATCAAAAATTACAGAGTGCTGCTCGTCAGCCATAGGTTTCTCCTTCGATTATACGTCTTCTTCTGCGATCTTCAGGGCCTCGGCGACAGTCGCCTTGGTGTAATCGGCGCGCTGGGCCAGCTCAGGGGCTGCGCCCGGGACCGTGAAGGTCATGTCGGCGCCGCGGAAGAGGCGGAAGTCGGTCGCGGAGTCGCCGATGGCGTAGGTCTTCTCGACATCGAAGTACTTCTGCACCTTGCGGACGGCCAGACCCTTGGAGCATCCGAGAGGCACCACGTTGACAGCTGTCCGGTTCTGGAAAGCGGCGACAAACTCAGAGTACTTCTGGTTGATATCGTCAGCGAGCTCCGCCGCAGCCTCTGCGGTCTCCGTGTGGAACGTCACGTCATTGATCATGCGATCCTCTTTCGACATATGGAGTCTGGACTGGAATCCTTTCCGCTCGTACTCGTCCATAATATCCTCTGCGACATTTCTGTCGATTCCGTCGCGGGAAATGATCTCTCCATCCCCTCTGACGACGGCTGCACCGCTGCTGGTGATGGCGAAGTCAAGCCTGATCTTCTCCCCGATGATCGTCTTCACGACATCAAACATTCTTCCTGTGCAAATGCCAAACAGGTATCCCTTTGCCTGAAAATCGGCGATCGCCTTGAAATCCTCCTCGTGAAATTCTTCCTCCTGTCCCTGAAAATACAGCGTGCCGTCAAAATCCGAGACAAATACCTTCTTGTAACCCATGATGCTCTACCTCTCCTTACATCTCCCAAAATGGACCGCATGTTCGTCGGCCCTCACTCATGATTACACGACAATTCTGTGATAAAAAAAAACTTTCCCACCTATTATACACACCCTTTTCCCTATATGCTAAAGAAAATGCATGCTTTCAGATTTAGAACTTTTGTGATACTATGGTAAAGTTATTGCATAAAATGACGAAATTTCGGGAAAAGACTCCTGCCTGTTTTGCACATCTCTCCGGCGATCTGTCCCATCTGTACGCAGCCGGAAAAGTTGATTTGCAAACATGCACATGGGATCCATTCCAAACACCAAAAGATATGGCTTGCAAAGGAGTAGAAGAAAAGGTAAGATTGTTTCTTTAAGAGGGAGAATTTTATGAAAGAGAAAATAAAAAACAGCAAGTGGTTCCGCATCGCCGTCGTCGTTGTGGTGGTCGCCTTTCTTGTGTGGCTCACAGTCGAATTGTTTGGACCCATGCTGCCGGAAATCATCAAGTACATGAAAGCTGACGACGAAGCCGCCATGGCCGCCTACCTGAAAGAGCAGGGCGAGTGGAGAGGCCTCATCAGCATTTTCCTCCTCTCCATCATCCAGGTCATCAGTGTGGTCTTTCCGGGCATCGTCATCCAGTTCACGAGCGGCATGATCTACTCCTGGTGGAAAGCCTTCATTTTCTCTTACGCGGGATTTGTCATGGGCAATGCCCTGGTCTTCATTTTCGCCAGAACCTTCCGTCAGGGCATGAAGCTCAACAAGAAGAAGTCGGGCTGGATCATTTCCACCATCAACAAATACAATCCGGCTTTCGTCTTCAGCCTGGCCTGCCTTGTCCCCGGCGTCCCAAACGGGTCCATCCCCTACGCCGCCGCTGCCTCGGCCGTCACCGGCAGGGAATACGTGATCGGCGTCGCGGTCTCCAGCTGGATCCAGATCCTCTCCAACTGCATCGCGGGCCACTTTCTCATGAAAAAGCAGCCCCTCTTCATGGTCATCTCCTTCGCGGCTCAGATCGCCATCATTCTCATCATCGGCTTCAACCGCAAGAGGATCCTCACCAGATTCGGCCAGCCTCTCAAAAAAGGCGAGGACGCAGCTGTGACACCGGAACCCGAAGAGGAATAAAACAGTCAACACTAGACGCCGTACTATATCCACAGAGAATAGTAACAGCGTCTCTCTTTTTTATACCTCAATAGAAATATAGTTTTCCTCTTCCAAAACCTAATCACTTAATTCTTCCTACATATCGCTTCTTGAGGAAAACACACCCTAAAAAGATTGTAGTTACAATGAGATGATAATTCGAGAAGATATTTCTTCCAAATCTCCAAAGAATAACATAAACTAAGATACTAATGATAAATGAAGAAAAAGCCTGCTTTCGGGATTGAATATGCAATACTGCCCATGCTACGCAAAAGCCAAACAATACAGCAAAAGCGTACTCAAGTACACGCCCCGGAATGATATTGTATGTTCTATCTGAATACCTGCCAACTATCTCTTTCAAATAGTCATACAGAAAGCACACTAATTGGAGAAGAAGGCACGCGATTTGTCCTTTCAAGAATGATTTCATGTCCGTATTCCCCCCCCCAAAAAAATCCTATACTTTTACAATGTTGTTTGATGCATTAACCTCGTCCCCTGAAAATGAAGATGTTGCGAAGAGTATGAGCGCTAGTATAATAGATGTGATTAGTCTCATGCATTGCTCCTTTCATCGCTCTATCGCGAATAGCATTTGGTCTAACCTAAGAAGTAACAAGCGATAAATAAGTCAATCTCATTTTGGCACTAAAGGGTGGTGATTAAAGTAATATTTTCTCGATTATTTTTCTGTAATAGTTTCCCTCCTTTTCAAGCTTTAGATATTTTTTCCGACACATTCTTTATGAATAGATTATATCTCGGAAGACGTTTTCTGTCCAATAAACAATTTGCCCATTTCTCTCTTGTCTATAAAATGCAATAATATTATTGAATAGCTTGTATGTATAAAATAATCGTTTTTGATGATTTTCTTATATTTCGCAACTTATTTTTTAATATAATAAGGCTATCCTATATTGAAATTATTGCGACATTTCTTTTCTAAGCTCTTCCATTTCCTTCACCAGGTAGCGGGGGGCGTAGTCGATCTGCATGTACTGGTAATAGAGGGGAACCGGAAGACCCGGGATGACGGGCATACCACCCCCGAAGGGGATGCCGATGCGGCAGTACTCGCGCACGCTGGTGATGACATCGTCCTGGTCCTTGGTGATGCCAAGCATGAAGGCGGCATCATCCAGATCATTGCCATTCAAGTCCCTGTCCGAAAAGGGCACGTACTTCATCCAGCAGTCTTCCCCAAAGAAGTCCTGCACAGCCTCCATCTCATCCTCGTCGTTCGGATCGTCCTCCCGATCCGGAAATCTCTTCCCAAACAAAAAATGTTCAAAACCGTGTGCCTCAAGAGTCTCATCCGAAACCACTGCTCCAACATATGGCTCCAATCTCTTATGTCTTCCATTTTCCATTTTTATCTTCTCCTTTTTCGATGTTTTTCAAATTCAATCACAGTTTGCCGGAATCTCGGAGCGGAACAAAAACACCTCCCATCAGGGCGTATTCGATTTTGCGCGCCTGCTTTTACGCGCAAAATGACGAAACCCGGATGGGAGGTGTTTTTGTGCAGCGCCGTCATTGCACCCCCAACCTTTCCCTAATTTTATGTTACAGTTCACGGGTCAGCCAGAACTGCCTCGGAAAAGCACTTCCTTCGCGGCCACCCCTCAAAGGTCCACTCCGGAAGTGCTTTTT
>OMTP01000145.1 GCA_900313955.1 uncultured Lachnospiraceae bacterium
CCCGTGAACTGTAACAACATGTCCTCCTCGGCTCAAAAGAAGGCCTGATCTTTTGGCGAAGGTTCGCTCGTAAGGACAATTCGCCGCTGAGGACATGTTTTTCTTTCCGCACAGAGCCCGTCCTGAACAGTTACAAACATAGGTAGATAACGATTCAGAGGAGCATCCGATCAAGCAAAGAAGCTGTAGACGGAGCGGATGACCTGATCCTGGTCTTCCTCTGACAGATGGTAGTACATGGGCAGGCGGAGGAGCCGCTCACTCTCTTTGGTCGTGTACACGTCTGGTCCGAAGAAAGAACCAAATTTCCGGCCGGCGGGGGAAGTGTGCAGCGGTATATAGTGAAAAACAGCAAGAACCCCATTCTCCTTGAGATGGCGGATGAGAGACGTGCGCGTCTCCATATCCTTCACTTTCAGGTAAAACATGTGGGCATTGTGGCCGGCCTCATCCGGAATCGTCGGCAGCTCCACAAGCCCCTTCTCCTCAAGGGGAAGGAAAGAGTCATGATAGCGGTTCCAGCTCTTCATGCGGTCGTCAGAAATATCCCGGTAGGCTTCAAGCTGAGCCCAGAGATACGCCGCGTTGAGATCGCTCGGCAGGTAAGAAGATCCATAATTGACCCAGGTGTACTTGTCGATCTGGCCGCGGAAAAAGCGGCTTCGGTTCGTCCCTTTCTCTCTGCAGATCTCGGCTTCATCTCTGTACTTCAGGTCGGGCAGGACAATGGCGCCGCCTTCTCCCATGGAATAATTCTTTGTCTCGTGGAAGGAGAAGCAGCCGAAATCCCCTATGGTTCCCAGATATCTGCCCTTATAGGTCGCGCCAAAGGCCTGGGCAGCGTCTTCCACGACGAAGAGGTGATGACGGCGGGCGATGTCCATAATGGCGTCCATCTCGCAGGCGACGCCGGCGTAGTGGACAACCGCAATGACGCGGGTCTTATCTGTAATAGCCTCCTCGATCTTCGTCTCGTCGATATTGAGCGTGTCGGGGCGGATATCGACAAAAACAAGCTTTGCCCCGCGGGCGACAAAGGCGTCCGCTGTAGAGCAGAAAGTGTAGGAAGGCAAAATGACCTCCTGGCCGGGCTGGATCCCGGTCAGAATGGCCGCCATCTCGAGGGCTGCCGTTCCTGACGTCGTGAGATACGATGCCGGAACCCCGAATTTTTCGTTGATCCAGGCCTCACATCGTTTGGTAAATGGACCGTCGCCGCAGATCTTCCGGTTGGCGACTGCTTCCTGCATGTAATTCAGTTCCTTTCCCGTAAATGGGGGCACATTAAAATCAATCATACAATCCCTTCTCCCAGGGACGGTTCTTTTGTCCTCACTTAATGTGAGAACAAAAGAACCGTCCCTGTGTCCTCACCTGTAATTTCCACGGACGCCCTTTTTCAGAAGCTCGCGTCCTTCATGATCTTTCATGGAAACCTGCCTTGTAATTTCATCCGTAAGGGTGTCGGTCTCCTCACGGGTGTCCGTCACGATGTCAAAGCGGGCTGCGTAGGGCTTCGCCTGGGGAGCCCCGATCTGCTCACCTTCATGATAGAAGATCTGTCCATATTGTACATCGGGACGATGAAGAACTGCAAGCGTTCCGCTCATATCCGCGATGGTTCCGTTCCAGGCGTGGTAGTAGAGGACCGCTGCGCTCTTTTTTCCGTAGGCGTCTCCCGCCGCCAGGATATCATCCAGGGAACGGAGATTTTCCATCTGGTCCTCCAGAGCACCGGAGATGAGCAGCTCCTCAGTGGAAAACCCACAGGCGTAGCGCATAAGCTCGTGCTCATAGCCCAGAAAGCGCGCCGCAATTTCTCCAACCTGAAGACCTCTTTCTTCACTCCAGAAAAACTGCATGGCGAGCGGTCCCTCCTTCTGCCCTGTCTTGCCGATATACTTGGTCAGGGCAAAAAAGGCCGGGGCACAGACATCCTTCATGAGACGGGAGGGATAGATGTTTCTCGTGCTCAGGGGAATCGTATGGGGATCAAAGAGTGTCTTCTCTCTGTCGGCAAGTCCCAGAATATGGATCTTTCCCCGGCGGACCCAGCACTGTAGATTGAACTCGTGGTCCGGATTGTATTCCTGCACCAGAATCTTATTTCCCGATGTCGGGAAAATGGCCTCGTCAAAGAAGCTGCGAATCTCGCCTATTGTGTGGACAACAACAAGGCCCCGGGATCCATACATATTGAGAGGCTTCATGACCATGGGAAATGCCATCTCCCCCAGTTCTTCGTCCCGGAAATCTTTTGCAAGCAGCACAGTCCTGGGCGTTCCAATATGAAGGGCAGCACAGGTCTGCGCCATGACAGCCTTGTCCCGGTAATAGGGAAGCGCAGAGGGTGTGATGTGGCAGGGAAGCCCCGCTGCGTCGGCGATTTTGACCATGCACTCGAGGAGAAGGTCGGAGTAAGCCGTCGTGATGGCGTCTGCATGCTCTCTTTTTGCGATCTCTGCGATAGCCGCTGTGTCGCGGATATCCGCATCATAAGAGACATCCGCAAGCGCCTTGGCCGGGGCGTCCGCATTTCCGTCGATGACAAGGGTGCGGATGCCCTTGTCCTTTGCCATTTTCACAAGGGGAACAAACTCAGAGAGTGCTCCCAGAATGAGCAGAGTCTTCATTTTCCTGATTCCTCCATAAAAAGTACGGCTGCGCAGATCTTTGCCGCTTTCACACCAGCAGACGATCTGGAAACATGCCAAATTGTAACTGTTCAGGAGGCACTTTTGCTTCGAGAAAAACATGTCCTCCTCGGCTCAAAAGAAGGCCTGAT
>OMTP01000162.1 GCA_900313955.1 uncultured Lachnospiraceae bacterium
CGAATTGTCCTTGCGAGCGAACCTTCGTCATCGATCAGGCCTTCTTTTGAGCCGGGGAGGACATGTTTTGCTCGAAGCAAAAGTGCCCTCCTGAACAGTTACAAAAAGTAAAAGAAGATAGTACGAAACCACAGAAAAGGAGATCAATACTTCGCAAACACTTTACTGCAATTGAATAGAAGGAAAGGCTGTCGCATCTGTGAAATTCACTGTTGCGACAGTTTTTTTTTCATTTTCGATGTGCAGTCTTCAAGAGGTGTCTGCTTTGTTTTGCAGATCTTTCGTCCGGTATAGATTGTAACCTTCATCATAAATCATAGCTGTGGTCGATTCCCTTCATGAAAACGATAGTGTCAATAGTTTTGTGTAATCTTACGGTGCCGCACGTTTCTGCTTATAAAATCACAATCCTTACCTTTGTAGGACAGGTTTTTACCGGAATCGTATTTGATGTGATGAACGGGCAAGGATATCAGACAAAAAACTTTTATGGGGGACTTGTTATTGTATCAGGTATTGCTTTGAATTATCTCTTGGAACACATTGCACATGTAAAAGCAGAGGAAAAGAAAGCCTACTAGAAAGCATAAAAAGGTTTTGAAGCTGAATGGAAATATCGTGTTTACAGGCATTTGCCGTCCAGAAGCTCTTTTCGCACGAATCCAAAAGAAATACTGTCATTACAAAGAAAGGACACCTGGCACGATACTTTCATTTTCAGCGTACTTATCAAAAAAGGACAGGTGTTTTTATGCATTTTCTACGAAGAAGATGCAATAGGGACACATGTCCTTTTTTTGATTTGGCAGATTTTGTATCTTTTTCTCACAACAAACACGTAGTACCAACACAAAGGAGGAAGAAATATGAAACTGAAAAAACTTATGACAGGGGCTCTGATTGGAGTTTTGACTTTTGGACTTGCAGGATGCGGTGCCAGTGCACCGGGAACAGCGACTTCATCCGCTGCACAAACGGTGGAGACACAATCAACGGCATCTGTGGCTGATGGCGGTTCTGATACCGGTGGGGCGACGAGCACAGCAGAGAATGTGGATGGTTCCAGCTTTAAGATCGCCATGATTACTGATTTAGGCGGTGTCAATGATCAGTCCTTCAATCAGGGAGCATGGGAAGGGCTGCAGCAGCTGTCCAAAGAGACTGGTGCCAAGGTCAATTATATCGAGCCAAAGCAGGCATCGGATTTTGTCAATGATTTCTACAGCCTGGTTGATGACGGCAATCAGATGTGCTGGGGCATTGGTTTTGGTACCTACGACGCCATCAAGGAGGCAGCAACGACAAATCCGGATACCACATTTGCTATTGTTGACAATGAGAATTCGGACAATATTCCCAATCTGACAGGTGTCATGTTCCGTGCCCAGGAGTCCTCCTTCATGGTCGGCTACATCGCTGCAGCGACAACAAAGACAGATAAGGTCGGTTTTGTAGGCGGTATTGCCAATACTGTCATCAAGCAGTTTGAGAGTGGCTATAAGGGAGGCGTCGCTTACGCTAATAAGGTTCTGGGCAAGAATGTCGAAGTTTCTTCTCAGTATGCGGAGTCCTTCTCAGATGCAGCCAAGGGAAAGTCGATTGCCAACAAGATGTTCACGGATGGATGCGATATCGTCTACCAGGCAGCAGGCGGCTCAGGTCAGGGTGTCATCGAGGCCGCAAAGGACGCAGATAAACTGGCCATCGGTGTCGATCGTGATCAGAACTACCTGGCACCGGAAAATGTCCTGACTTCAGCGATGAAGAATGTCAATGTCGCGGTTGAAGATCTGTCTAAAGATTTTATCAGCGGCAACAAGGATCAGTTTGCCGGGAAGACAATAACTTATGGACTTAAAGAAGGTGCAGTTGGCATATCAGAGGATCACCATCTCATGGACGATGAAGTTTATGAGGCTGCGCTTCAGGTGGGCAAGGATATTGAGGATGGAAAGATTACACCGCCGTCTACCGAAGATGAGTACGACAAGTATGTTAAGTCACTTGGATGATGTTTAGTAACTGTTCAGGAGGGCACTTTTGCTTCGAGAAAAACATGTCCTCCTCGGCTCAAAAGAAGGCCTGATCGATGACGAAGGTTCGCTCGCAAGGACAATTCGCCGCTGAGGACATGTTTTTCTCTCCGCAAAGAGCCCGTCCTGAACAGTTACGATGTTTAATCAAGAGTACAGGAAAAGCTGCGGAGGAAAGAAAAATGGCGGAAGTTTCAAACGAATACGCCGTACAGATGCATGGCATCACCAAGAGCTTTGGATCCTTCTATGCCTTAACTGATGTCAATCTTGATGTCAAAAAGGGGACGATCCACTCCATCCTGGGAGAAAATGGTGCCGGCAAGAGTACACTCATGAATGTTCTTTATGGCCTGTATCAGGCAGATTCCGGCAGGATTTATCTGAACGGAAAAGAAGTCAGTATTAAAAACCCGACAGCCGCGATTGAGAACGGCATCGGTATGGTTCATCAGCACTTTATGCTGGTTGATACATTTACGGTTACCCAGAACATCGTTCTGGGTGCCGAATCCACAAAGGGCGGAATTGCCCTCGATATGAAGAAGGCGAAGGCCAATGTTCTTGAGCTCGTTGCCAAATATGGCCTTGATGTCAACCCAGATGCCCTTGTAAGAGACATTACTGTCGGCATGCAGCAGAGAGTTGAGATCCTGAAAGCTCTTTACAGAGGGTGCGAGACATTGATTCTCGATGAACCGACAGCAGTTCTCACTGCGCAGGAGATTGACGATCTCATTAAGATCATGAAAGCCCTGATCAAGGATGGCAAGACCATCATTATTATCACGCACAAACTGAAGGAGATTCAGGCGTCCTCTGATGAATGCACCATCATCCGCAGAGGACATTACATTGACACGGTTCCTGTCAAGGGTGTTTCCGAGGATGAACTTGCAGAGAAGATGGTGGGTCACGCGGTGAAGCTCGTTGTCGAAAAAACACCGGCAAAGCCGAAAGAAACAGTGCTGGATATCCAGGGTCTTTATGTAAAAAATGATCAGGGTCTTGACGCTGTCAAGGATTTTAATCTTCAGGTTCACTCTGGAGAGATTGTAGGTATCGCGGGAATTGATGGAAATGGGCAGAAGGAACTCATGCAGGCTGTCAATAACCTTGTCCCGTCGACGAAGGGAACGATTAAGATCAATGGTCACGAAATTCAGAACCATACGCCCCGTTATGGGCAGGATCATGGAATGTCCATCATACCGGAAGACCGCCACAAAGATGGACTTGTGCTGTCTTTCTCCTGCTATGAAAATGCAATTCTTGAGAAATATCGTGACCCCAAATTCAACCCAGGCTTTACGATCGATCGCAAAAAAATGGTTGAATTTACGGAAAAACTCATCAAGCAGTACGATATTCGACCGGAGACCTGTGGACCTGTTTATGCGGGAGCCCTCTCCGGAGGTAATCAGCAGAAAATTATTATTGGCCGCGAAATTGCCAATGATCCAAAACTGCTCATTGCCATTCAGCCGACAAGAGGACTTGATGTCGGAGCGATAGAGACGGTACACAGGACATTAATTGAGGAGAGAGACAAGGGGGTGGCTGTCTTGCTCATTTCCTATGAACTGGACGAAGTTATGCAGGTGTCGGACCGCATTGCGGTTATGTATGATGGTCACGTGCAGGCAATATTTAAGCAAGGCGAGGTAGATAACCGTCAGATTGGCCTTGTCATGGCAGGAGGCAGCATCGATGGAAAGTAAAGTGAGAAAGGCATTAAGGAATCCTTTTGCATTAACGATTATCGCCATTATTCTGGGATTTATTATCGCCATGTTCATTCTGGCTGTTGCCGGATTTCCACCTTTTAAGTCTGTTGGCATCCTGATCAAGGGTATGCTTGGCACACCCAAGGATTTTACGGCGGTGATTATCAAGTCGACACCCATTATTTTTACTGGTCTGGGTGTTGCATTTGCTATGAAAACAGGTCTCTTCAATATTGGTGGAGAGGGACAGTACATGGTCGGATGTATTGCAGCCGTTGCCATTGGTTCCTGGCTCGATTTTCCGGCTCCTCTTCAGATCATCTTCACCGTTCTTGCGGCGGTTTTGGCATCCGCACTTTATGCAGGTCTTGTAGGACTATTAAAGGCGAAAAAGGGAATCCATGAGGTTATCAGCAGTATTATGCTCAACTGGATCGCCCTGTATCTCAACAACTGGTTCACAAATACAAACTTTTACCACAAACCCAATACTATGGGTTCGTATCCGGTCCGCGAATCAGCGTACACGATGATTCTTCCTCAGTGGAAGCGTTCTGAAGCCGGTCTTGCCGTACTCCGAAACAATAAGTTTCTGCTTCAGGTACTGGGAAGAAACGATGTCAATGTCGGATTTATTGTTGCCATCGCGGCATCTGTTCTGGTGACATGGATTTTGACAAGGACCAGAAAAGGATTTGAACTTCGTGCTGTCGGTTCCAATATCCACGCTGCCCGTTATACCGGAATCGATGTTGAGAAGAACATGATCCAGTCCATGATGATCTCAGGTGCCCTCTGCGGTCTCGGTGCTGCATTTTATATCACGGGACAGCAGCCTCATCTTTTGAATACGCTTTCCTCGTCAGAGAATATCGGTTTTAATGGTCTGTCTGTTGCTTTCATAGCCCAGAACTCTCCGATTGGATGTATTTTTGCAGGACTTCTCTTTGGTGGCCTTCTTTACGGTGGAGCAACACTTCAGTCTCAATTGGGAGCACCCACAGAGATTATCAATATCATTATCGGAGTTATCGTCTTCCTTGTCGCTTTATCCATCCTTATCCCGCGTTTTCTTGATACGCATACAAAGAAGGAAAAGCCGCAGGAGGTCACTGCCAAGGAGAAGGAGAAGAAGAAAGGAGCCGGCAATGTTTAATACGATTTTGCTCGCATTGGGAATTACACTTATGTACTCAACCCCTCTCGCGCTTGCTGCTCAGGGAAGTGTCATGTCAGAGGCCTCTGGTGTTGTCAATGTCGGTATTGAGGGAATGATGACCGTAGGTGCCTTTTTTGGAGCACTGATTGGTGAGAGGACTGGAAATCCGTGGTTTGGGTTTTTATGCGGCGGACTAGCAGGCGCTGTGTTTGGCCTCATCCATGCATTTGCCTCAGTTACCTGCAGGGCGGACCAGACGGTCACTGGTATTGCGATGAATCTGGTTGGCCCTGGTGTATCCCTCTTCCTGTGCCGTCTCTTCTACAACGGTGGAGTGCAGTCGGAACCGGTAAAGAACAAAATCCCCAACATTTTTTCCAAAAATGTTCTCAAGGGAGCTGCAAGTAATCTCAATGTCAGTTGGACAACGCTGATTGCGCTTCTTGCTGCCATTGTTATATGGTACATCTTTTATCACACGACATGGGGACTTCACATCCGGGCTGTCGGTGAGCATCCGGCAGCAGCGGATACACTGGGGGTCAATGTCTATAAGGTCCGTTACATCTGCGTGATCATGTCAGGTTTTCTCGCCGGACTGGGCGGCGCGTCCATGACGCTGAGTGTCGTCAGTCAGTTCTCACCGACCGCGATCAGTGGTCAGGGCTTTATCGCAATTGCTGCTGTTATTTTTGGTAAGTGGACTCCTCAGGGAGGATATCTCGCAGCTCTGCTCTTTGGTTTCTTTACCGCGCTAGTCGTTCTGCTTGGCGGAACAGCGATTCCGATCGAGATTCTGTCCATGCTGCCATATATTTTCACTATCGTAATTCTCGTTTTATTCGTGGGAAAGGCAGCGGCGCCGAAGGCAAACGGCAAACCTTATATCAAGGGGACAAGATAAAACTTTGCACTTTTCTTTTCCTTAAGAGGAGCTGCTGCTTTTAAGCGGCAGCTCCTTTTCTTTCAGAGTTTCTTAAGCAGAGGAGAAACCTGTGGTATTCTTAAATTAAAAAGTAACCGTTCAGGAGGGCACTTTTGCTTCGAGAAAAGCATGTCCTCCTCGGCTCAAAAGAAGGCCTGATCGATGACGAAGGTTCGCTCGCA
>OMTP01000318.1 GCA_900313955.1 uncultured Lachnospiraceae bacterium
CGAAAATTACTAAGTGAAGAAAGAAGGCCTTTGTGCGAAGCGGCGAAGTGACCCAACCGTGAACAGTAACCCGTAAACTGTAACATTACAATCGCGAATATCGCCTGTTTGATAGAACCTTCTTTTCATGATATACTAAATCACAATAAAGGAAAAGCAGGTGAGCTTATGCTATTACTAAAAGCGAGACTGTAGTTACAGTTCACACGTCAGCCAGAAGAGCGATTGGAAAGCGCTTCCGGAGTGGACCTATAGGGGATGTCCACGGAGGAAGCGCTTTCCAGTCGCTCGATGCTGGGTGACCCGTGAACTGTAACCTTTGTACCCCATGGCTCTGAACCTGCCTGTGCTCGGGTTCACAAGGAGAAAAAAATAGTGTACAATCAAGGACGGAATGGAGGAGACCGAACATGTTAGAAGATTACCTGAATGCGCGCAAGCTGGGCGTGCGCCAGATGCGAAAAGACGTGGCAGAGGGCAAGTATCCTTACCTGCCGGCTCTCGATGATCTCGTGGAGAGCGACCATGTGATGAAGGTCGGCATTATAGAGATCCCAATCGAGAGAATTGTGGGAACAAAGACCCACGGCAGGCAGAATTCCTTTGCCACCAACTTCATGCCCCTCATCGATCCCAAGTCCGAATTTGCTGGAAAATGGGCCCGCCTCTATGACTCCCAGGTGGAGGAGGGCATTCGCGAGCCCATCATCTGCTTTGAATATATGCAGCGGTTTTATGTCCAGGAGGGAAATAAGCGGGTCTCCGTATCCCGCTACGTGGATGCGGCCGGCGTTATGGGAAATGTGACGCGCGTCATGCCCGAGCCGTCCGAGGACATTTCCTATAAAGTGTACATGGAATTTGTTGATTTCTACGACGTCTGCCCGGTCTACGGCCTCGAGTTTTCCAAGGAGGGCGGCTATGCCGAGATTGCAGAGATCTTCGGCGAAAACCTGACCGATCTGTGGCCGGCCGAGAAGGTACAGAATCTCAGATACATGATCCATACTTTCGACGCCGTCTTTGAGGAGAAGAAGGGAAGCAAGCTGGACATCACGCCGGGCGACGCCCTTCTCGTCTATCTTGGCATCTACGGACCGCAGAGCCTCCTCGAGGAAAGCACGTCTGAGATCCGCGACAACCTGACCCGAATCTGGAGCGAGATCCTGCTCGAGGACAAGGGCGACGAGGCGGTCGATTTTGTCGAGACGCCTGATGAAGCCCCCAAGGACACAACGCCGCTTGCGAGCGCCATGAAGATCCTCATGCCGCTTACTGGCTACACCAAAGACAGGCCCCTTCGCGTCGCCTTCATCTATGATGCGACGCCGGAGACCTCGCGAGGCTGTTACGCCCATGAGCTGGGCCGGGAAGATCTCATTTCCCGCTTTGACGGCGCAGTCGACGCCATCCGCTTCGACAACTGCCGCACAGACGAGGAGATCAGGAAGGCCATCGACGTCGCGGCCATCGACGAGGATAGCATCATTTTCACAACATCGCCGGCCCAGATGCCGCAGACTCTGAAGAGTGCAATCGAGTACCCGGAGATCCAGTTCTTCAACAGCTCCATCAACCTGGTCCACAACGCGGTCCAGACTTACTTCGCCCGCACGTACGAGGCCAAGTTCCTCATGGGGGCGCTCGCGGCTGCGATGAGCGATAACCACAGAATCGGCTATCGCTCGACCGTGCCTGTCTACGGCATTGTCGCAGACATCAATGCCTTCGCCATCGGAGCGGAAATGATTGATCCAAAGTCGAAGATTTATCTCAGCTGGGACTCGATGCCGACCGCTGACTGGCGTACCCTTCTTCAGGAAAATGATATCCGTGTCGTCTCTGGCCCTGAGACCATCAAGCCGACCGAAGCTTCCCGCGAGTACGGTCTCTACACGATTGAGGAAAATGGCGACATCACAAATCTTGCCGCCCCCATGATCAACTGGGGCAAGTACTATGAGCTTCTGCTTCGCCCGATCGTCGATGGCAAGGTTCAGGCCAAGACCGCCATCGCCAAAGACGTCGCCGTCAACTACTGGATGGGGCTCACGGCCGGCGTCATCGACGTCATTCTCTCCAAGAAAGTCCCTTACGCCCAACAGAAGCTTGTCTCCATGCTGAAGCAGGGCGTCATGAGCGGAGAGGCCAACCCCTTTGACGGCGAGATTCACTCCCAGGAGGGTATCCTCCGCACGGCCGACGCCGAGCGCCTCACCAGTAAAGAGATCATCACCATGAGCTGGCTCAACGACAACATCATAGGCACTCTGCCCAAAAAAGAAGACCTCCCCGCCGCCAAGCAGGAAGTCGTCGAAGTGAGCGGCGTCGACAGAGTGCAGGAGAACTGAGTCAGACATTTCTACCTGCTCGAAGCGGTTAAAGTCCTTTCCCTGCTTCGAGCAGGCAGAGGTTCCTGACTGCTCTGGGGCGCGACGGCACCAGGGATGGTTCTACCAGGCCATGGTTTTGGGAGCATCAGAACCGTCCCCCAATGGTCCCGCCACCCCAGCGTCCGGCACATAAATAGAAAGGAAGAGCGAATTCGACATGAAAATTATGGCACTGGCCGACGAGGAAAATAAGGCCTTCTGGGACTTCTACGACCCGGCCCGCTTCAAAGACGTTGATCTGATCATCTCCTGCGGTGATCTCAACCACAGATATCTGGAGTTCATCGAGACCATGACCAACGTTCCCCTGCTCTATGTGCGGGGCAATCACGACAGGAGCTACACGGATCAGCCGCCAGAAGGCTGCATCGACATCGATGACCGCATCTATGACTACAAGGGGCTTCGTATCCTGGGCCTGGGCGGCTCCATGCGCTATAAGATGGGAGGGGACATGTACTCGGAGGAGGAGATGGATAAGCGTATCAGGAAGCTCAACCGGGCCATCGTCCTTCGAAACGGCTTCGATATCCTGGTCACCCACGCCCCGGCCAGGGGCTACGGCGACATGGAAGACCTGCCCCATCGGGGATTTCAGTGCTTCAACGATCTTCTTGACCGCTGGAAACCCAAATACATGCTCTACGGCCATGTCCATCGGAGCTATGGTGCTCAGGAATTCAGGCGCACACGCGATCACGCCGCCGGCACAAAACTCATCAACGCCTACGATCACTACGACCTCACCATCGGCGACGACGAACACCCCGCCCATGGCAAGACCGGTTCCGCCCTCTACGACCTCTACATCTCCTTGCAGGAGCGCCGCAGCCACGAGGTGTGAGCACCTCTTGACATATCTCCCCCTTTGGTAAGATAATAAGAGGGATTTTGCAAGTCAAAGACATTAACGTAAAGAAGGTAGTTACCATGGAATATAATTTTAAACGCATCGAGCCCAAGTGGCAGACCGCCTGGGAAGCCAATCACGTCTTTCAGGCTGTCGACTTCTCCGACAAGCCCAAGTGGTACGGTCTCGTCGAGTTCCCGTATCCGTCAGGAGCCGGTATGCATGTCGGCCACATCAAGGCCTACTCATCGATCGAAGTTCTCTCTAGAAAACGCAGGATGCAGGGCTACAACGTCCTCTTCCCGATTGGCTTCGACAGCTTCGGTCTGCCCGCGGAGAACTATGCGATCAAGACCAACACCCACCCGCACATCATCACCGAGAAGAACATCGCCCACTTCACCGATCAGCTCAAGAAGGTCGGCTTCTCCTTCGACTGGGACCGCTGCATCGCGACATCCCACTCCGACTACTACAAGTGGACACAGTGGATCTTCCTCAAGCTTTTTGAAAATGACCTTGTCTTCAGGTCCAAGACGCTTGTGAATTACTGCCCTCACTGCAAGGTCGTCCTCTCCAACGAGGATTCCCAGGGAGGAAAGTGCGATATCTGCCACAGCGATGTTGTCCAACTGCCCAAGGATGTCTGGTTCCTCAAGATTACCAAGTACGCAGATAAGCTTCTTGAGGGCTTAAATGGCGTCGATTATCCGGACTCCATCAAGCAGCAGGAGGTCACCTGGATCGGCCGCTCGACGGGCGCTTTCGTCAAGTTCAAGGTTGCCGGTACAGACGACATGCTCGAGATCTACACGACCCGCTGCGACACCCTCTACGGCGTCACCTTCATGGTCGTCGCCCCGGAGCATCCGATCCTTGATAAGTACAAGGATAAGATCAGCAACTGGGATGCCGTCGAAGAGTACAGAAGCGACGCGGCCAAGAAGACAGAGTTCGAGAGAACCCAGCTCGTCAAGGACAAGACCGGCGTCAAGATCGACGGCCTCACGGCCATCAACCCGATCACAGGTAAGGAGATCCCCATCTTCATCGCAGACTATGTCATGATGGGCTACGGCACAGGCGCCATCATGGCCGTTCCGGCACATGACCAGCGTGACTACGACTTCGCGAAGAAGTTTGGCTGCGACATCATCCCTGTCATCGAAGGCGGAGATATCGAGAAGGAAGCCTACACAGGCGACGGCACGATGATCAACTCCGGCTTCCTCAACGGCTATACAAATAAGAAGGATTCGATCACCCGCATGCTCGAGGAGATCGAGAAGAAGGGCATCGGTCACAAGGGCGTCCAGTACAAGATGAAGGACTGGGCCTTCAACCGCCAGAGATACTGGGGCGAGCCGATTCCGCTCATTCACTGCCCCAAGTGCGGCACGGTTGCAGTTCCTGAAGAGGAACTTCCTCTTGAGCTGCCTGAGGTAGAGAATTTCGAGCCGGGCCAGGACGGCAAGAGCCCGCTCGCCCGCATTCCGTCATTTGTCAACTGCACATGCCCCAAGTGCGGCGGCCCTGCGCAGAGGGAGACCGACACCATGCCCCAGTGGGCAGGTTCCTCCTGGTATTTCCTCAGGTTTGTGGATCCGCACAACGACAAAGCCTTTGCAGACAGAAAGAAGATCGACTACTGGATGCCGGTTGACCACTACAACGGCGGCATGGAGCACGTGACTCGCCACCTTCTCTACTCGAGATTCTGGCATCACTTCCTCTATGACATCGGTGAGGTCAACACACCGGAGCCCTACGCAAAGCGCACATATCAGGGCATGATCCTCGGTGCCGACGGCGAGAAGATGTCCAAGTCCAAGGGCAATGTCGTCGACCCGCTCGATATCGTCAATGAGTACGGTGCAGATACGCTCAGAACTTACGTCATGTTCATGGGCGACTACGCGTCCGCAGCTCCGTGGAGCGAGGAGTCCCTCAAGGGCTGCCGTCGCTTCCTCGACCGTGTCGCGGGCCTCACGGACATCATGACCGCCGAGAAAGAGGATCCGAAGATCGAGTCCGCTGTCCACAAGACCATCAAGAAGGTCTCCGAGGACATCGAGAACATGAAGTTCAACACGGCCATCGCTGCCCTCATGACTCTCATCAATCAGTATTACAAGGCCGGCAGCATCACAAAGTTCGACCTTGTGACCTTCATCAAGCTCCTCAGCCCCTTCGCTCCGCATCTGACCGAGGAGATGTGGGAGTTCATCGGAGAGAATCCGGACGGCAAGACCTTCCTGACTGTCTCCGCATGGCCGACCTACGACGAGGCCAAGACCAAGGATGCCGTGAGGAAGATCGGCGTCCAGGTCAACGGCAAAGTCCGCGCGACCGTCGAGCTCCCCGTCGACGCCACCCGCGAGGAGGCCCTCGCCGCCGGCAAAGCCGACCCCAACGTCCAGAAGTTCCTTGCCAATGGCAATCTCGTCAAAGAGATCTACGTCCCCGGCAAGATCCTCAACTTCGTCGTCAAGTAAAAAACAGGTGCCTGTCACCAGACAATTGAGAATTTTCTTAATTGTCCGGTGACAGGCACTTGTTATAGGCAGGCTCTATAGTGATTGAAAAGTTTTATGTATTTCCTTTGCACAAGATTCCGCGGTATACTGTCCGCCAACAGGAGGGAGAGGATTTATGGGAATTGTAGAACTGCAGCACCTGTCCAAGACTTTCGGCACAGGAGACGGTCAGGTGCATGCCTTAAAAGATGTATCGCTCAGTGTGGATGAGGGCGACATCTACGGCATCATCGGCATGTCGGGCGCGGGCAAGAGTACGCTCGTGCGATGTATCAACTTTCTTGAAGTTCCAACCGAGGGCGAAGTCGTTGTCGAGGGCAGGAACATGAAGGAACTTAATGAGAGGGAAATTCGTGAAGAGCGCGCCAGGATCGGCATGATCTTTCAGAATTTCAACCTGCTCATGCAGAAGTCAGTGCTTGACAATGTATGCTTTCCCCTGACGCTGCATCACGAGAAGAAAGAGGACGCGCAGAAACGAGCGCAGGAGCTGCTGGCTCTCGTCGAGCTCACCGATAAAGCCCAGAGTTATCCGGCCCAGCTGTCGGGCGGTCAGCGGCAGAGAGTCGCTATCGCCCGTGCCCTGGCATCGAATCCAAAGATTCTCCTCTGTGACGAGGCGACCAGTGCCCTCGATCCGCAGACGACCAAGTCCATTCTGGCCCTCTTAAAGAGGATCAATGAAGAATTGGGAATCACAATCATCATCATCACCCACCAGATGTCCGTTGTCCGTGAGATCTGCCGCCATGTAGCCATTATTGAAAATGGTTCTCTCGCCGAGAAAGGGGATGTGGAGGAAATCTTCACTCATCCCAAATCCCGCGCCGGACAGAAGCTTATCATCGGTGGCTCGGATCCTGAAAATGCCTCGGCAATGAGGACAGTCACCGAGCTTTTGGAGAGCCGCAAGATCCGCATTGTCTTTTCGGAAAATTCGTCCTATGAGCCGGTCATCGCCAACATGGTTCTGACCATCGGCCAGCCGGTCAACATTTTACGGGCGGATACGAAAAATGTGGGAGGTACTGCCAAGGGCGAGATGATCCTGGGTCTCCCCGGGGAGGAAGAAGTCCAGGAGAAGATCATTTCCTACCTGAAGGACCACAATCTGTCAGTAGAGGAGGTGAGCGGCGATGTTTTCTGATCCCATTGTTGCCATGATCATCCGGGGCATCGGCGAGACGCTTCTCATGACGCTTGCGTCCACATTTTTCGGATATGTGATCGGTCTGCCCTGGGGCGTGGGCCTCACAATCACAAAGAAGGGCGGGCTCGCGGAAAACCCGCTTGCCTACAGGATCCTGGATGTTCTGTCCAATCTCATGCGGAGCATTCCTTTCCTCATCCTTCTCATCCTGCTCATCCCGGTCACCCGCTTCATCGTGGGGACATCGGTGGGCACGAAAGCGACTATTCTGCCACTGACCGTTTCCGCGGCGCCCATGATCGCCCGTATGGTTCAGTCCTCTCTCGAGGAGGTCGACAGCGGCGTCATTGAGGCTGCCCGCGCCATGGGGGCCAGCACGTCCCAGATTGTTTTCCACGTGCTTCTCGTCGAGGGAAGAATCTCCCTCATTTCGGGAGCTACGATTTCAACGACCACAGTGCTCGGCTATTCAGCTATGGCAGGCATCGTCGGCGGAGGCGGGCTCGGCGACATTGCCATCCGCTACGGCTACTACCGCTATGAAGCCGGGATCATGGTTATCACAGTTATCCTGCTTGTCGTGCTCGTCCAGGTCTTCCAGCTCATTGGAAACCGGCTTGTCAATAAGCTCGACAGGAGAAGATAAAGTTACTCGTTAACGCATATAGGAAAAAGGAGAAATTGTTATGAAAAAGAGAAATCTTGTGACACTTGTTTTATCCGGTATTTTAGCTGTCGGCGTCCTTGGCGGATGCGGCAGTACGTCCACAGACAGTGCAGCATCTGGCTCTGCAGCATCGTCGACGGCGCCTACATCGACATCCGAGGCGGCTGCGTCAACAGCAGAGGCATCTGAGAGCACAAACAGCGCGACTGTGACGCTGAAGATCGCGGCATCCACTACGCCGCATGCAGAGATCCTCGAGTATGTCAAGCCGACGCTCGCCAAGGAAGGCGTCAATCTTGAGATCAAAGAGTTCGAGGATTATGTCCAGTCGAATCTGGTTGTCGACTCTGGAGAGTACGATGCCAACTATTTTCAGCACATCACTTACCTCAATAATTTCAACGAGGAAAAAGGTACGGATCTTGTTGATGCAGGCGATATTCATTATGAGCCATTCGGCATCTATCCGGGCCAGAAGAAATCCCTCGATGAAATTGCAGATGGCGATTCCATCGCAGTCCCGAACGACACAACCAATGAGGCACGGGCGCTGCTTCTGCTTCAGGCCCAGGGCCTTATCAAGCTGAAGGACGGAGCCGGACTGAACGCAACTGTCACAGACATCGTCGAGAATCCCAAGAATATCAAGATCACCGAGCTTGAGGCAGCGCAGGTCTCCCGTGCCATTCCGGATTCCGCATTTGTTGTCCTCAACGGAAACTATGCCCAGGAAGCAGGCCTCTCCGTCGAGAAGGACGCCATCGCCGTCGAAGCAGGTGACTCCGATGCAGCCAAGAATTACGTCAACGTCATCGCTGTCAAGAAGGGCAACGAGAATAATGAGGCCATCCAGAAGCTGGTCGCAGCTCTGAAGAGCGACGACACGAAGAAGTGGATCGAAGAGAAATATCAGGGAGCCGTCGTCCCGTACGAAGGCTGAAATAAAGCGTAAAGCGGGTGCCTGTCACCAGACAATTGAGAATTTTCTCAATCGTCTGGACGAGGAGAGAAAGAAAGCTGGACGTGAATCCTTAAGCGAAAAGAAGCTGGAAGAGAAGATGGGCCATACCCTGCCCGAGATCGCTGCCGGTTCTCTGGTCGGGATTCTGACGGTGGCACTCATTTGCCGGGTCTTCTGAAGAAGGACACCGACCTCTGCTGAGCCCCCACAACTGCCACGATTGGCATTTGTGGGGGCTCTTGCTGACAGAATATATCCCACAGAAGTCAGAATCAGATATTGCGGGGGACAAGGTCGCCCGAACCCATCCCCCGCGAGATCATGCTGGATCCGCCGATGCCGAAGAGATTGGCGACCGCAGCCATGATGACAAAGATGGGAAAGCATACGCCCAGTGTCGCCACCATGGCCGGGTTGGCCGTCCGCCCCACATACCAGGTGTCGGCAAAATTGTAGACAATATTCATGAGCTGAGTGACTACCGTCGGTATGGCCATGGTCCACACCGCCCTTGCAACCGAAGCACTCTCAAAGAGATACGTCTTATCTGTTTTCTTATTCATGCACTTCCCTGTCCTCCTGTCCTGATCGGACACAGAGGAATGATAGCATATCCTGGCAGATACTGTCATCAAAATGAGTTAGCCCCGTCTACCTGCCTGAAGCAAAGGTTACAGATCACGGGTGGGCCACTTCGGCGCTTCGCACAAAGGCCTTCTTCCTTCACTTAGTCATTTTCGCCGCAAAAGCAGGCGGCGAAAATCGAATGCGCTCCGGAAGAAGGC
>OMTP01000165.1 GCA_900313955.1 uncultured Lachnospiraceae bacterium
CCGGAGCGCATTCGATTTTCGCCGCCTGCTTTTGCGGCGAAAATTACTAAGTGAGGGAAGAAGGCCTTTGTGCGAAGCGCCGAAGTGACCCACCTGTGAACTGTAACGTGGTCCTGTTACTGTTCACTCGTCAGCCAGTTGCTGCCTCGAAAAAGCACTTCCGGAGTGGACCTTTGAGGGGTGGCCGCGAAGGAAGTGCTTTTTCGGGACAGTTCTGGCTGACCCGTGAACAGTAACACGTGGTCCTTTTCGGACGTCACTCTCCCGATTTTGTCCCTTAAAGTCTTCCATATTTTATGTTAGAATAATTCTCGTGTAATTCTTTTATGAATATGGAGGTTTTTCAAAATGGCAAAAGAATCTATCTCTGCTAGCATTTCCGTCGCAGATGAAAACCAGATCGCTAAGGTCGTCCTCATGCCGGGCGATCCGCTTCGTGCTAAATATGTCGCTGAACATTTTCTTGAGAATCCGGTCTGCTTCAATACCGTTCGCAACATGCTGGGCTACACCGGCACCTATAAGGGCAAGAAGATCTCCGTCATGGGCCACGGTATGGGCATCCCGTCCCTCGGCATCTACGCGACAGAGCTCTACACTCAGTTTGGCGTCGACGCCATCATCCGCATCGGCTCCGCAGGTGGTCTGACCGATGATGTCGATCTCGGAGACGTTGTTGTCGCCATGGGCGCTTCGACTAACTCTAATTATGGAAATGCTTACGGCATCCCAGGCACTTTTGCTCCAACCTGCACCTACAGCATGCTCAAGGACTGCATGGACTCCGCCGAGGAAAATGGCATCAAGACCAAGGTCGGCCAGGTCTACTCTTCTGATTTCTTCTATTATCCGCAGGCAGGCCTCAACGAGAAGCTCCGCGACATGGGCATTTACGCCGTTGAGATGGAATGCGCCGGCCTCTACTGGACTGCCATGGCCAACCACAAGAAGGCACTGGGGCTTCTGACCATTTCCGACCACATTTTCTCAGGTAAGGCTATGTCCGCTGAGGATCGTCAGAACTCCTTCCACGACATGATGAAGCTGGCCCTCGAGACCGCATGGAAAACCATCGACTAAATTTTCTATCACCAATGTTCATGGAAAGGAACAATAGAAAATGAACAAAGATCTGGACGCCTTTTTTGAGCGTGTCATCACAGTCAAACTGCCGGAGGACAGAAACAGCATCGACATCATCGATCAGACTCTGCTTCCGGGAACGATCAAGAGAATCAATTTAAGCACTCGCGAGGAGATCTGGGAGGCAATCAAGAAGCTCAGGGTCCGCGGAGCACCGGCGATCGGTGTCTCAGCGGCGTATGGAATCGCTGTTCTTGCCAACCGTATCCACTCAAATGATTTTGACGCCTTCTACGTGCAGTTCAAGGATATCAAGGATTACCTCGCTTCTTCCCGTCCGACGGCGGTCAATCTCTTCTGGGCCCTGAACCGCATGGACGACACGGTCATCGCCAATAAAGACAAGCCGGTCGCCGAGATCAAGGAGATCCTGTTCACAGAGGCCCAGGCGATTCGCGATGAGGATGTCGCCATCAGCAGGGGAATCGGCGAGATTGGATTTCGGCTCATGGAGGAACTCAAGGTTCCGGGCGAGGAACTTGGAATTGAGACCCACTGCAACGCAGGCACACTTGCGACAGCCAAGTACGGCACAGCGACGGCTCCCATGTACATTGCCCTCGAGCACGGCTGGGAGGGCAATGACATGCATGTCTACTGCGATGAGACCCGCCCCCTTCTGCAGGGTGCCCGCCTCACTGCCTTTGAGTTGGTCAATGCCGGCATTACGACGACTGTCCAATGCGACAACATGGCCTCTATCCTCATGAAGCAGGGAAAGATCAAGATCATCTTCGTCGGATGCGACCGCGTCGCTGCCAACGGAGATGCCGCCAACAAGATCGGAACTTCTGGCCTTGCCATTATTGCAAAACACTACGGTGTTCCCTTCTATGTCTGCGCGCCGAGCTCGACAATCGACCCCAATACCCCGACCGGGAATGAGATCCCGATTGAGATGCGCGATCCGGAAGAGATTAAGTCCATGTGGTACAAGGAGCCCATGGCTCCCAGTCAAGCGGAAGCCTTCAATCCCGCCTTCGATGTCACCGACCACGAACTCATCACCGGCATCATCACGGAGAAGGGCCTCTGCCACGCCCCGTACGACGAGGCATTCAAAAAGCTCGGGATCATCTGATTTCCAGTTTGCTACATTCGCAGTAACTATTCAGGAAGTTGACGGTCGTGAGTGATTGAAAGCACTTCCTCCGCGGCTCTCCGCTCCGCTTCGGTCGGCGCTAAACGAAGGTCCACTGGACCTTCAGCGCCCCCTCAAAGGTCCACTCCGGAAGTGCTTTTTAATCACTCATTCCCCGGCGGTCCTGAACAATTACCATTTGCATAAGTTTGGGATCTCGCCCTGAGTGTATATGACAGGACGGGTCTCAGAGCAAACATAAAAAGCTTCCACAGCAAGCAGGATTTGCTGCGGAAGCTTTTTTATTGTCATCTTACAGGATGTCGATCATCTCGCCCGCGAGAGCCTTGTTCATGCTGCGGACAGCACAGAACTTGCCGCACATGGAGCAGGTGTCAGAGTGATCGTCCTCTGGTGCACGGCTGGCGCGGATGGCCCTGGCAGTCTCAGGATCGAGCGCCTCCAGCCACTGGGCATCCCAGTCGAGCTTGCGTCTTGCTTCTGCCATGCGGTCATCCTGATCACGGGCCCCCGGAATTCCTTTGGCGATGTCTGCCGCGTGGGCTGCAATCTTGCTTGCAATGATTCCCTGGCGCACATCATCGACGTTGGGAAGAGCGAGGTGCTCAGCCGGCGTCACATAGCAGAGGAAAGCTGCGCCGGATGCTGCGGCAATGGCTCCGCCGATGGCAGCTGTGATGTGGTCATAACCCGGAGCAATGTCAGTTACAAGCGGGCCGAGGACATAGAAGGGGGCACCCTTACAGATGGTCTGCTGTACTTTCATATTGGCAGCGATCTGATCCATGGGAACGTGTCCCGGTCCCTCGACCATGACCTGAACATCCTTGTCCCATGCCCTCTGGGTCAGTTCGCCGAGACGGATGAGCTCGCCGATCTGGACGCTGTCGGTCGCATCGGCAAGGCAGCCCGGGCGGCAGGCGTCGCCGAGGCTCACGGTCACATCATGCTCACGGCAGATGTCAAGGATCTCATCATAGTACTCGTAGAAGGGATTCTCGTTTCCCGTCATGGACATCCAGGCGAAGACAAGAGAGCCACCCCGGCTGACGATGTTCATTTTCCTCTTGCCTGCTTTTATTTCCCTGATTGTATCCTTTGTGATGCCGCAGTGCAGGGTCACGAAATCCACGCCGTCCTCAGCGTGCAGACGAACGACGTCGATGAAGTCCTGAGCGGTCAGAGTTGCCAGATCTCTCTGGTAGTGAATGACGGAGTCGTAAATGGGCACGGTTCCGATCATGGCTGGACACTCGCTCGTGAGCTTTCTGCGGAAGGGCTGGGTGTTGCCGTGGCTGGACAGGTCCATGATTGCTTCAGCGCCCAGATCGACTGCAGACAGGACTTTCTTCATTTCTACGTCGTAGTCTTTGACGTCGCGGCTGATGCCTAAGTTGACGTTGATTTTTGTCTTCAGCATGCTGCCGATTCCGTTGGGATCAAGACCCTTGTGTGCAGGATTGGCTGGTATGACCACTTTGCCTTCTGCGACCCAGGCACGGATCTGCTCAGGGGTGCGCTGCTCCTTCTCGGCCACCTTCTGCACTTCCGGCGTGATGATGTTCTTTCTTGCAGCTTCCATCTGTGTCTTGTAATTTCTCATGCTTTTCTCCTTTATTTCCCGCATCGTCATGGAATTTAAAAAGCGCTGCCCACTTCGGACAACGCTCATAGATATTCTGCTCAGTCAATTAGAATTTGACTTCCTGCTGCGCTTCCCTACGTTGGCATTATCCAAATCAGGTTCAGGGTCGTGCAGAACATGCACCTCTCAGCCTCCTTTTAGGAAGCTCCCCTTGGCACTTATTTACTTGTCTTATACTTTATCATATTTGGACAGAGAGGTAAAGTGCGGGGTGAACTATCCTTTTGTACAATGCCACTGGCCGTTACTGTTCACGGGTCACTCTGGAGCGGAGCAAAAGACCTTGCTCTCGAGCGCATTCGATTTTCACCGCCTGCTTTTGCGACGAAAATTGACTCCTCGAGAGAGCAAGGCCTTTTTTATGGAGCGCCATAGCATCCCACCCATGAGCATTAACCTTTGGTACACGCAAAACTAAGATTTTTTGGCTACTGCGTGTAGCCTCCTACTCGACAAGGAAGCAGCTTACACGCAGAACCGTGGATAAAAGCTGTCATACGTGTCACGGCTTTTCATGAGGACACGCAGAATCTCACATATAGCTTGATTTGCGTGTTCCTCCCGGCCTGACAAATCTTGTCACTAACACGCAAAACGATGTTTTCTCTATCTTCTGCGTGTTACTCTCGACTCAGCAAAAAGGCCAGCTGACATGCAGAATAGCCAATTCTACTTATCATGCGTGTCACTGATTCAACGGATTACACGCAAAGCCGACGCTGTAGATAGGTCTGCGTGTCATTCTTAAATCAGCCTTTTGTCTTCTGACACGCAAATTAGTTTTATCCCAGTTTTTGCGTGTCAAGCTTTGGAAAACCTCTAATATGTTTTTTGACTCCTCAGGACGACGCCAGGCAGGAGAAAAAACGCCTGTCTGAATCGTTCCATCTCAGCAGTTTACTTTGCCCTGTAGAGGAAGGTCACGGCCTCCGCTCTCGTGCAGGCCTTATCCGGTGCGAAGGAATCATCAGCGACACCCTCGGTGATCTTTCGATCAATGGCCCAGGAAACAGCCTTTGCGTAGTATGTATCCTCCGTGACGTCCTTGAACTTGCTATCATAAGCCTTGTCCTCGGATCCGCTCATGCGCCACATAAGAGAGACAATCTGTGCTCTTGTGCAGATCTCATCCGGGGAGAAAGTCGTCACACTTGTGCCTGCCGTGATGCCATTCTTCTCTGCCCATTTGACAGCATCTGTGTAATACTTGCCGTCGATATCCGTGAACTTCGTTGTGAAGGACGCATCGACCTTCGGAGAACCGGCCAGTCGGTAGAGGAAGGATACAATCTGCGCTCTCGTGCAGGAGACAGCCGGTGCAAATGCCGTTGCGGATATGCCGCTCGTCACTTTACTTTCGTATGCCCATTTAACAGCATCGTAATAATAAGCATCCTTCGCTACATCTGTGAAAGGAAGCACTGTCTCCGTCGGCGTTGTCGTACCGCTGGAGCTGCCACCAGAATTTCTGCCGGAGCTGCCACTTGAACTGCTGCCAGATCCTCCATTTGCGGAATTTCCGCTGACTGTCTTTGTCGGGGTTGGAGTTGGCGTCTCTGTCGGGGTCGGCTCTGACGCTGTCTTGAATGTTGTGCTCATGGTTGCATAGTTGTCGCTTGCCAGTGTCACAGTGTACTCCTGATCACTTAAGAGATCGGTTCCCTCCGGAAGAACAATCTTTCCATCTGCAACCCTGACATTGACGGCAGCCGTCGTGGTCTTGCGTCCCTCTTTATAGGAGACGGTCGCAATGACATTTTCTGCGTCCTCAGGAAGGCCGGTCAGGGTGATCTCCTTCTGGTCGGTGCTCAGAGATGCCTTGATGCTGTCTGCATTTTCAGCAAATGGCTTCAATGTAAGCGGTGTGTTGATGTTCAGGATCTCCTCGCCGTTGTCTGTGTAATAGGTAATAGAGTCGACTGTCTTGCCCTCCATATCCTTGTAGTCCGCAGAGGACAGAGGACTGCCGTGGGACTGCGTCGTATGGCCAATGCTGAATGCGATCTCGCCTCTCAGCCAGATGTTTTCCAGGTGGCGAAGAGCATACGTGCTTCCGTCAGTCGTGTGAACCGTGATGCCATAGACCCTGGACGGCTGTTCGAAGCCGCTCAGAATATTGATCTGATAATCACCGTAGGCTGTATCCGCCCCCGTGATAAGCTCCGCATCGACTGAGGTTTTCTTGGCAGAACCGTGTACCTGGCTGAATGTGAACTTGCCCTTCTCATCGACCGTCAGGGTCTTGTAGAAATCGGGCTTCTCCGAAAGCACATAGTAAGCGTGCGTACCTGCCCCCTCAAAGAGAGCATCCTTGCCGGCGTAAACAGTTGTCGTCTCTGTCCCGCGCATACTGACTGTGATCTCGACCTTATTGTCATCCGTGATCTTTTTCAGCTTCTCAAGAACAGAAGGATCTGTGACTTTGACTGGGAAAGTCACTCCCGTGATATCTGTTCCATCCTCATTGACATGATAGCTTCCGGAAACAAGCGTAGAGCGAGTCTTCGTCTTCGTCGCAGAGGACACCGCATCAACGTCATCCGTGTCACCCTCAGCTGCGTAAAACTCATCATAAGGGATGTTCATGAGGACATACTTCGGAGCTGTCTCGTCAGGATTCTGCATTGTAAACTTACCATTTGCAGAATCTTTATAGGACAGGTTATACTTCTTAATTCCGGACGTCGTGTAGAGCGTGATCGTATCGAGCGTCTTGCCCTCCATATCCCAGTAGAGCTTGGGATTGAGATTCATCGTCGTCGTCACTGTGCCGTCTTCAGCGGTCTTTGTCTGTGCCGTCTTTTCCCAGGCAAAACCGATCTCATTGTTCTTTCCCGCACTGTAAATAGACTCCATCGGCAGAAGAGGATACGTCTTGCCATCTGTCGTCGTCACATAACCGCCATAGAAATCATTGACATCGACAAGAGTCTCTTCTTCGCCGCCCAGAATCACCTGTACATCTCTTCTCTTCTTATCCCAGGTATTCTTCATGGTACTGACAGCCAGGTCTCCCGCATCTGTCTCAGCAATTTTCGGCCAGTTGAATGTGTAGACTCCATCAGCGTACGTCATATCCATGTACACAGACGGATTGGTCACCGTATCGCCGACATAGTAAGAAGCAGCCGCATCCGTCACCAGGTTCCTGACAGCAGCATATGTTTCTTCTGATATTCTGACGGGAACTGTCACGCCGTCAATCTCGTTGGCATTGGGACCATAGAAGGTGTCCGCATCTACATATTTCGCAGCTTTTCCCTTCGTGGTCGCAGTAGATACAGCATCTAATTGCTCCTCGGACTTATCATTGACGAGCCCATTGTAAAAATCGCGAAACGGAACATTCATGAGCACATAAATATACTTCCCTGCTGTCGGCGTCTCTGTCGGTGTTGCCGTCGGAGTCACCGTCGGTTTTGCTGTCGGAGTTGGCGTCGCTGTCGGAGTTGGCGTCGCTGTCGGAGTTGGCGTCGCAGCTGCTTCAAGAGACTGGCTGACCGCCTGAAGAATTGCCTTGCTCGTGCAGGTCGCTCCGGAGACAGCATCCACGCCGTCTGTTCCGTTGCCCGCAATCACTGAGCTCCTGATTCCATTCAATGCCTGCTGAGATCTTGTTTTGTTCTTCTTGACTCCGTCGTAATCATTGCTGTCGTCGAGATTCACATCAGTAACCTTCCCACCCGCAACAGTCACATTGACTTTGAGCTGATAGGCATCAAAATCTTCATCTGCGTCCGGCGTCACTGTAACCGTCTGCTGAAACGTCCCATCCTTCCAGGTCTTCGCAGCCGAATCTGCTGCGAAAGCCAGGGAAGGCATCGTTGACAAGCTGGTCGAGACAGCCACAAGCACCGCCAGGGCTTTCTTTCTGTTCATAAAATTCTCCTCTCTTCTTGAAAATGCTGGTTTTGAGTTTCCTGCCCGCCCTTTAACGGGTCTTGCGCTTTTTTAAGGAAAATGTCTCCTTTATGGTGCGCTCCATATTAGCAAAAGCCATCCCCCACAAAATGAGTTCTGACTGAACTAATCCTTACACTCCGAGCCAGATGAAAATTGCCGCAAGAGATGCAGCTCTCAGAAGAACATACCATGGCTCATTTCCTCTAATCTTCGTTGTTCCCGTTTTGATATGTTGTCTGGGGCAGACGCCCACGCACTTGCCGCACTGAATGCACTCGCCGCACACCCGGCTCTCCCCATAAGACGGCAGCTCTACATCGGCAGGACACGTATTCGTACATGCCCTGCATCCTTTGGCACAGTTGGGCCTGTCCCTGTGCAGGTGAAACCAGGGCAGCACGGGAAGCAGGGCAAACACAGCCCCCATGGGACAGATAAAGCGACAGAAGAATCTCTCCTCAAAAAACATGTAGATCATAAGACAGATGAGGATCACAATTCCGGACGCATATTCCGCGAGTCCAAAATTGAAAACCCGCACTCTCGAAAACACATCCCAGGGACTGGTCCCCTGCGCCCGCTCATAGGTGCCGGTGAAGCACATAAGAACAATACCCGCCAGAAGAATATACTTCCCATATGTCAGAATCCTTGCCGTCTTCGGATTCAGCCCGCGCGGCTTCTTCTTTCTTTTCCTGCAGATTCCCACATAGATGCCATGCAGGGCATCTCCAAATGCTCCAAATGCACAGGCATATCCACAGAAGAACCTTCCAAAAATCATTGTGAAAATGCACACCGCAATCAGAACCTTTACAAATGCCGAGAATTCTATGACCTGCCCGGCACCCAGCCTGGTAAATATCTCCTTCACCCCTGAAAATGCGGCGTTGAAGACAGATGGAAACATCACAAAGAAGAAGACCTGAACACCTGCCCGGAGAAGCTTCTGGTAAAAAATCTTCTGTTTGCGGGTCATTTTCTTTCTCGTCTTCTTCCGGCTTAAAGGAGGAACCGCTGCTCCTGTCATTTCCCCATCTACGGTTATCGACTTCATCTCTTCTGTCACCTTTTTCTTCCCTGACATGTCATTTTCAGGATTTCTATGACGCCTTGCTCAGCGCGTCTTCGACGGCGCTCTTAATCCCCTTAGAACTGAACGTCGCGCCGCTCACACTGTCGACATCGGCCGACTGAGCATCCACAATCGTCTCCGTCAGTTTCTCTGCCATGCCGAAATAGGTGCCGTCCTCCCCGTCATGGGAAAGAATTTTGATATCGGCAATCCTTCCATTGGACACCGCCACCTCGACATTGATGGGCCCGCCAAATCCCTGGCCGCTGCCGTCATACGTTCCGTCCTTCCAACGTCCAGCCACATCCGAATCCGCCGCAACAGCACTCGCCTCGAGCGCCTCCTTGTCGGCCTTAAGCTGTGCAATCTCCGCATCCCTGGCCCTCACAGTGACCGTCTGGTTATAGGCAAGCAAGAGAACCACCATCGCCAGAATATTCATCCACCGAATTGTTACATCGTGCATGTTTCTCCCCCCCCGGAAACCACGGGATATGTCCCATGGGTCCCTCTTTACGTTACAACTCCCGGAGGTGCAGATCTTCGTCAAAAGCATATCGTCATCCGCCCCAAAAGAAGTCCTTCTCAGGGACAACGGTAAGTCACGAAGGACAATTCGCTCCTGGCGATGTGTTTTTGACTCCGATCCGGTCCACCCGTGAGCAATAATCTCTATACGTCAGTTTCGGTTGAAAAGCCGGGCGAACATTGCCACGATAGACTCCGATGTACCCGCAATCTCCTCAGATGTGACTGTGTTCTCGCTGACGCTTGATTTCTTCGCCTCTGAGGCTGCCTGCAGAGCTTCCTTTATTGCAGTGATCATGGCTTTGGACGACCAGGTCGCCCCGCTCACGGCATCGAGGTTCTCCGCACTTTGTTTCTCAAGCAGCTGATCCTGAATTCCTTTGGCAGAAGATGTGCCGCTCAGAGCTCTGGTGATGTAGCGGGCATCCTTAGCAATATAGCCCTCGCCGCTTCCTTCCGCATTGTCGACCGAAGTGATTTTCCCGTCTTTGACTCTAACGGTCAGGCTCAACGTGTAGGCATCGAAGTCTCCGTCTTCCCCGGGATCCACAAGGGCCGCCGCCGCGTAGGTTCCATCGGCGTAGGGAGAGTCATCCTCTGTGTCCTTCTTGTCATCATCCTTCTTTGTGTCATCCTCTTTTTTATCGACGTCATCCTTCGGATTGTCATTGTCGGACGCTGCCTTCTCTGCAGCCTCTAATGCATGATTGACGGCTTCGATAATGCCGTTGGAACTATTTGTCGCTCCGCTCACCGCATCGAGACGGGTCGTCTGCTTCTGCACCAATGTCTTGAGAATGGTCTTTGCCTTTGAGATATACGGTTTATCCTCATCCTCGGCGCTCAGAACTGCAGCCGCTGTGATCGTTTTATCGCTGATGACAAGAGACACTGTGATTGGTCCTCCATTTCCCTCGCCGGTACCCAGATATGTACCGTCCGGATAAGGGAATTTACCAGTTTCAAGCGGCTCGCTGCTGTCGTCATCCTCGTCTTTGTCTTTGTCTTTGTCTTCTTCTTCTGGATCTGGAAGACTGATAGAAACAGAATCTGTGCCCCCGGCTTTCTTCAGAGCGTCGGCTGCTCCTTCCAGTATCCCTCGCGAACTGTAAGTTGCTCCGGAGACAACATCAATGCCGGAGACGCCGTTCTTAGATACAATAGAGTCGCACAGACTCTCGGCCCGACCAAAGAAGGCGGCCGTGTCGTTGTTGTCAGTCACTTTAACGGAGGAGACGTTGCCGTTGACGACAGTCACCTGGACAGTCGTCTTGCCTCCATAACCATTTCCAGTTCCTATGTAGGTACCATCGATATAATGGCCTTTTTCTTTTGTCTCCTCATCCTTGTCTTTGTCCTTGTCCTCGTCCGCGGTTCCTGCAGCCTCTGCCAGAGCATTCTTTACAGCCTCGAAGATTCCATTGGATCTGTATGTCGCGCCTGAAACCGCATCAAGGCCGTCCACTCCATTATTCTTGACAATCTGGTCACACAGAACGAGGGCCTTTGTAAAGAAAGCTTCTGTGTCCTTATTGTCGACGATCTTTACATCTGTGATCTTTCCATCACTGATCGTCACCTGCGCATGCATAGTCCCGCCGAAACCGGTGCCCTTTCCTGTATATGTGCCATCCTGATAAGCAGCCTCTCCGGCCTTCTTGTCCCCATCAGGCTTCGGTGCAGGTGTCGGAGTTGGAGACAGCGCGGGTTTTCCTGTCGGAGTCGGCGTGGGTGTGGAAGTGATCCCGGATGTGCTGCCTCCGCCCGCCTTGGCAATAGCATTGGACGCACCTTCCAGAATTCCGCGGGAGCTGTACGTTGCACCAGAGATCGTATCGACCCCTGTCACTCCCCCTGCGCTCACAATGCGGTCGCAGAGAACAGATGTCTTATGAAAGTACTCCGGCGTATCCTGATTGCTCAGCACCTGGCAGCTTGTGATCTTCCCACCACTGATCGTGACCTGAACTTTGGTTGTTCCGCCAAACCCTCTGCCTTCTCCGGTATATGTACCGTCTTTTAAAGTAGCGGGCGTTTTGGCGTAAGATATTGCAGCGCTCCCATTTCCACTGCCTGAGCCTTGTGATGTTCCTGTGGTGCCGCCCACTGACGAAGTCCCTGCAGCTTGTGCCTGGGCCGTCGATGTGTCTTTCTGTCCGGTCAGGGCATTTTTAATTGCTGCAAGAATCCCTTTGGAACTGTATGTAGCCCCGGATATGGTATCAACATCATAGCTCTGCGTCTCAATGACCCTGTCAATCACTGCCTTTGCCTTATTAAAAAAGGCGTCTGTGTCACTTTCGCTCAGAATCTTGACATCAGTAATCTTGTGGTCAGTCACTGTAACGGCGACCTTGATCTCTCCGGAATAGCCCGTGCCAGTACCCATGTAGGTTCCGTCTGCGACATCGAAAGCCATGGCTTCCACCGCGGAGGCATCAAAGTCATCGGCATCTTCTTCTTCATCTTCGCTGTCATCCGTTTCATCGCCCGGGGACGCATCGCTCTTCGTTTCCCCTTCGCCCTGTGCGTCGCTCGCCTCAGCCGTCACCGGATTCTTCTCGACCGTCGGAGGAACATATCCCGCCAGAGATACCCCCACGCAGACACCTATGACGACTGCCGGCAGAATCCCCGTCGCCTTCAAGTCATTGAACTTCATATGTCCCTCCCTCTGACTTCTTCTTCCTATGTCCCGCTTGAAGTCCTTTATAAGTTAGTTTTGTCTAACTTATATGGAAAAGAAAAAGCTTTTCCTGCGAAAAGCCTTCCTGTTTATTAATTAAAGGTCTCTTATTTTAGTTATATTTGTTTAACCTCGTCCTGTAGTTTAGCACACCTGTCTTTTTCGTAATTGGTAGAAAGTTCGCATAGCACTTTACAGTTGCAAAAGACAGGAAACTGT
>OMTP01000277.1 GCA_900313955.1 uncultured Lachnospiraceae bacterium
CGCTCCGGAAGAAGGCCTTTGTGCTCCGCGCCGGGGTGCCCCGTGAACTGTAACAAATTGTCGTTACTGTTCACGGGTCAGCCAGGGCTCCCCTGGAAAAGCACTTCCTCCGCGGACATCCCCGTGAGGATCCACTCCGGAAGTGCTTTCCCAGGGGAACACGCTGGATGACGCGTGAACAGTGACAAATTGTCTGGTGACAGGCACCCGTGTAAAGTCAGATGTCTTTCCCTGCTCCGAGCAGGCAGCGGTCTCTGACTCGGACCACAAGTGCGGCGAGTCGCTCGGAGACGACGAGGGTGATGGCCAGGGCGATCAGGAACATGGCCCAGGCATAATGGATGATATCCCCAAGGAAATAAAAGACGAGATAGTTGATCATGGGGTGGATGAGGTAGATCTCCATGGCCTTGCCCGAGATGGCCGCATAAGATCCTGAAGTCACAAAGCCGGACGCCCTCTCAAGGAAGAGGCAGTCGCCGTAGAGGAAGTACATGCCGAGGACCGCCCTCACGACCACAAAGGGATAGGCGGAGAGGGGAAGCAGAGCAAAAACCAGAAGGCCGGCCAGGATCCAGGTCCACTTGTATTTCACAGCAAAACCGTCGATCCTCTTTGCGTACATCTGCGCCAGCATCCCCATGCAGAAGTACTGACTCTCGTAGACAGCCTCTTTGATCTGGAAGGTTCGGTTGGTCAGATGGAAGGCGACCGCCCCGATCACCACAAGAAAGAGGAGGATTCCGATCAGGGCGCTCCTCTCCGCCGCTTCATCCTCTCCCTCCATAGCCTCTCGCAGAGGCGGAACCATGGACACAAGGGCAAAGAAAAAAAAGATCCAGAAGAGAGCCAGAAGGAACCAGAGGTGGCGGCAGTTTCTCGCAAGGAAAATGCCCTGCACGAGGAATCTCCCATATCCGTCCGTCGTCAGATGCATGGCCTCCATGAGCGGTGCCACATAGCAAATGCCCACAAGCAGATACGGGACCAGAAGCCGCTGAGCTTTGCGGCGAATAAGGGCCCGGCCCCGGTCATATCCGCCCGGCCGCTTGAGGCACATGCGATAGACAGCTCCCGAAACAAAGAAAAAGAGAGGCATGTGAAAGGCGTAGATAAAGTTTGCAAGAATTGCCAGAGAACCAGAAGAAGACACCGGCGAAAAAGCACCAGTGTCTGTCCACATAATCGCGACGTGCCCGACAATGACGAGAAGCGTCGTCACCGTCTTCAGGACGTCATATACATTTGCTTTTCGATTCATTTTCTTCCCATCCGGTGCCGGTCATCCGCCAATCGATCCTGTTCTGAATTGTCTGGTGACCGGCACCAAGCATGCCTTACCTGGAAGCGCGCGACGCGTTGTGCGAGGCGATCGCCGCATCAAGTTCAGCTTTCTTGTCCATATTGTTTTTCTTGATGACGGCAAGAATGCCGATCATCATGCCGATGCCGCAGAGAAGTGAAATGACTGCACTGTGGGTGAAGCCTGCGACAACATAAGTGACCGCTGAGATCGCCGCGCAGGTCATAGCGTAGGGGATCTGCGTGTTGACGTGATTGATGTGCAGGCACTGGGCGCCGGCCGACGACATAATGGTCGTGTCGGAGATCGGCGAGCAGTGGTCGCCGCAGACGGAGCCGGCCATGCAGGCGCTCATGGACAGGACCATCATCTGATGGTTGTCCGGGAAGCAGGCAATGACGATCGGGATGAGAATGCCGAAGGTTCCCCAGGAAGTACCGGTCGCAAAAGAGAGGCCGACAGCAACCAGAAAGACGATGAGCGGAAGAATCGACGTAAAGCCGGTCGCAGAGTTCTGCACGAGTCCGGCGACGAACTCCTTGGCGCCCAGATCCGACGTCATGCCATTTAAAGTCCATGCAAATGTCAGAATGAGAATGGCCGGAACCATGGCCTTGAAGCCGTCCGGGATGCACTCCATGATCTCCGTAAACTTAAGAATCCGTCTCACCAGATAGAAAAGGATGGTGACGACAAGAGCCCCGAAGGATCCCAGCATGAGGCCGACAGAAGCGTCCGACCCCGCAAAAGCGTCGACGAAATTGGTCCCGCTGAAAAAGCCTCCCGTGTAGATCATGCCGATGACACAGCCGATGACCAGTGTGATGATCGGGAAGAGCAGGTCAATCACATGACCATCCGTGCGGTTTCTGGTCTCCGCCGCATTTTCATAGGGGCGCTCAGGGGTCGTGTAGAGGTCGCCGTTTAAGAGGGCGTTTTTCTCATGCACATACATGGGGCCGTAATCCACGTTGAGGATGACGAGGAAGAGCATCATGACGATCGTGAGAAGCGCATAATAGTTATAGGGAATGGTCTCGATAAAGAGCTTGATGCCGTTTTCCCCCTGCACATAGCCGGAGACGGCTGCCGCCCATGAGGAAATGGGCGCGATGATGCAGACCGGCGCCGCTGTCGCGTCGATGAGGTAGGCGAGCTTGGCGCGGCTCACCTTGTGGCTGTCCGTGACCGGTCGCATGACGGATCCGACCGTCAGGCAGTTGAAGTAATCATCGATGAAAATGAGGCATCCGAGCACGATGGTGGCCAGCTCTGCCCCTGCCCGGGTCCTGATGTGCTTCTTGGCCCAGTTACCAAATGCGGCAGATCCGCCGGTTCGGTTCATGAGCTGCACCATGGCTCCTAAAATGACGAGGAAGACGATGATGCCCATGTGGCCGGCATCGGTGAGAGACGCCACGATGCCGTCGCTGAAGATGCGGTTCATGGTTCCCTCGAAGCTGTAGCCTGTGTAGAGAAGGGCGCCCGCCAGGATTCCCACGAAGAGGGAACTGTAGACTTCCTTCGTGATGAGGGCCAGAGCAATGGCGATCACCGGCGGAACCAGGGCCCATCCTGTCTCCTGGACCGAATCAGCCGTCGTGACAAAACCGGCGACAATCATAAAAATGGCCACCGCAGCGATCGCAATCGCCGAGACGATGGTGCTCTTCTTCTTTTTCATACGTCAAGTACTCCTTCATATTGGACAAAATTTCTATTAAATTTTAGTACGTTGAAGTAATGACGTCAAGAAGAAATACAACTGGTTCGTTCCTGTTCGCTCACCCGGTTACTGTTCACGGGTGGGTCACTTCGCCGCTTCGCACAAAGGCCTTCTTCCTTCACTTAGTCATTTTCGCCGCAAAAGCAGGCGGCGAAAATCGAATGCGCTCCGGAAGAAGGTCTTTTTGCTACGCACCGGGGTGCCCCGTGAACTGTAACCTCACCCGCCAGTGAGTGCCCTCTTTATGTCCCCGGATGCTTTCTTCTCCTATGTTCTTCAAATGTCTCGAGCAGGATATGGGGAGCCTCACCGGGCAGGTCCGGCTGCGGTTCAATGATCTCGCCGTGGCTGGCATCCCTGCCGGGGAGATACTCGTGAAGGAGAATGCGCCACTCGCTAAAAGAATCGTAGATACAGAATCTGACCCGGTCAGGCGTCCCCTTGCAGAAAAAAGTGACATTGAACCCATTCTGAAGGGGCTCAAGCACATAGGCAGAAATTGCCTGCAATGGAATTGTGACGTCCATACGATTTCCGTCATCAACAAAAAGGAATTCATCTGTCCTGAAGAGAAAGGTCCCCCGCAGATTATCCGCATCCACAAAGTAAGCCTCGTCCGCAGCGGCCCTGACGCCCACATCCGGCAGAGACGGACAGTCACTGCCATCCCCGTCCGGTACGATAAACGGATTTTTTCTCTTCCTCATGGCCAAGCCCTCCCAATCTCATCCTGAAACGAGATGTTTTGGCTCATTATATCACCTTATGTCGCAAATGATTAGATTTTTCATTTTGGTTATCGTTTTAATTTATTTTAAAAATAGACTATTATTCAAATTTTGCAAGAATCCCGGGATGCAGGCAAAAAGGGCTCCCACTTGCATAAGTGAGAGCCCTCTTGATCAGGTCTGATGATGAAATTAATAGACGACGACGGTTGTCCCTGTAGGAATGTTGTCGTAGATCCACTTGGCGTTGGCAAGTCTCAGGCGGACACAGCCGTGGGAGAGACCAAGGCCGACACGATCGTCAACGGCAACTGTCGGGGTTGACGTCTGTGCGTACAGAGTGGAATGGAAGTAATAGTTACCGTAGAACATAGTCGCATAGAAGCAGCGCACCGATCCGGAATCAAAGTAATACTTTCTTCCGTAGACCTTGAAGACACCTGACGGAGTCGGCGTTGCTGCGGCGCCATTTCCGCACAGGAAGCTGCGGTTGAGTGCCCAGCTGCCCTTTGCGCCCTCATAGACATAGACCCTGTGCTCGGACTTGTCGACCAGACAGAGCCAGCCCGTCGAACTCGAATACTGATTGGCCTTGGCGGTGTGGGCATCCGTCGCAACCTGTGGCTTAAGCTCAGGATAGATCTTGTACTGCAGGGCCTTGTAGGCATCGCTTGTGGCCGAAACGCCTGCTTTGGCCTGCGTGCCGTGCTTGAGTCCGTAGGTCACAAATCTCTCGATTGCGCCCTGGTCATTCTCACTGTCTCCAAACTCCCTCTGGATGACCGAGTAGTGCCTGCGGTAATAATTGTAATCATAGATGCTGCTGAAATCCGTGCCCTTGTAGGTCGTGATCGGATCCGTGATCGTCGCAACGCCGACAGCCGTGCGCTCCTCCTTATAGCCCGTCGTCACATAGTGCCTGTAATACCTGGCCCAGTCCTGCCCGTAGAGCTCGCGCAGATCCTTATTGGCCCTGTAATACGACATGACGTCAAAGGTACGGCAGCCGTGCTCGCAAAGACTCATGCCCTTGTCCACAAATCTCTCTAGCGCCTCCCTGGGATTGTCGCCGTAGGCGTGACGGATCTTCTCATATCTCTGGAAATAGTACTCATAGTTGAAGACGCGGCTCCAGTCCGTGCCTTCGTAGACTGTGGAGAGCGATGTCGCGGCATCCTTCTTCTCGATCCGCTTGTCCTCCGTATTCCCTTTGGAAATGTTATAGAGCCAGGTCACGAACTGCCCGCGCGTCAGCGTGCTCTGTGATCCGAAAATGTACTTGGACGCGCCATTTGTGTAGCGGTTCTCGTACGCCCACATGACGGCCTTATAATAGTAAGCATCCGACGGCACATCCAAAAATGGATTCTTTGTCGTGGCGCGCTCCTCGCCGTAAGCCCTCCAGAGCATGGAAATGGCCTGTGCCCTGGTCGTATTGGCGTTCGGCTCAAACTTTTTCTTTGAAGTACCGGACGCAATGCCCTGCTCGCTGGCCCACAGAACGGCGTCATAGTAATAGCGGCCGACTTTCACATCTGAAAATGCATTTTCCCCGGTCGCCTCCGCTTTCTTGCCGATCGCGTTCCATAAAATGACGGCGATCTGGCCGCGGGTGATGGATTTCTCCGGTCCAAACGTCGTCGCACTCGTGCCGTTGACGATGTCATTTTCATAGGCCCACTGAACAGCCTCTGCATAATACTTGCTCCTGGCAACATCTGTAAAGGGATGTGGTCCCCTGTTCTCCGAGACAGTTGCATTTCCCGAGACAGATGTCGTTGTCACTGAATCTGTTGTCTCCTGCGTCGCCACAACACTTTCTGCTGCCGCACCCACAGAAGTCGAAGCCATTGCCGGTGTCGCCAGTGACAAAGTCATGGCGCTTACCAGAGAAACAGCTGTAAAAAACAGCTTAGAATGTCTCATAAAGTATGCGTTCCTCCTTAATCCTGTTGAATGTATATCTCCCATGTCCCTGAAGATGTGGGCTCATCAGAACCATAAAAGAAAGATTCTCGCGGAGCGATCCTTCCCGTTTCATACGATCCATCGCAATCATTTCTTCGCCTGCTCCCGCTTCCTCAAAAGACGTAGTCTCATTCTATCATACTCTCGTCACAAAAGATACTTGAAAAGTTCTGAAAAATCCTTAAATCTGAACATTCGTTTTGGCAGACTGGCGAGCAAGCCCCAAAAAGGGCACCCAGCCCGGCTCCATGCCCGCGTGGGCGCCCGAAATCACTCTGCTTCATCGATCAGGAGCTGCCTCAGGACGCGCACAATCTCGTTCTTGTCGATGGGCTTGCCCAAAGTGCCGCTCATGCCGACCTGCATTGCGTGATCCATGTCCTCTTTCTGCACCGACGCGGACATGGCGACAATCGGCACCATCCAGGCGTCCTCTCTGTCGAGAGCACGGATGGCCTCGGTCGCTCCGAAGCCGTCCAGCACCGGCATGAGCAGGTCCATAATGACAACATCGTAGGTGTAAGGCGGATTGTCGCGGAAATTCATATAGCCTTCCTCCCCATTGGCCGCCCTCACAACCGTAAAGCCCAGCCTCTGGAACAAGATGGTCTCTATATCGGCGTTCAGGTCGTTGTCCTCCACAAGGAGCAGGCGCATTCCCTCAAAGTCGGCCACGGCGATGGATTTGGATTTTTTCCGCGCAGGTGCAGGCGAAATCTGGGCTGCCTCCGCCGCACGATCGGCCTGTTCCGCCTGCAGTTCATGTTCTCCGGCCTTCCCGCCCTTCGCACTTTGAAGAGAGCCTGCTTCATTGTCCTGTGATTCACCCTGATCGGGAGCTCCGGAATCACCTGAAGACACATCCTGGGCTTCTGCATTTTCCTCTGACCCATTGGCGGATCGGTCCTCGGCTTCCGAAGCACCTGCATTTTTCCCCTCGGAAATTCTCGGCAGAACGACCGCTGTTCCGGTTGAGCTGCGGACGGAATCGTTTTTGCTGCGGGAATAGGTCGCCTCGTCGGCGCGGGCGTCGTGCTCAGCCTCCTCCTCCGTCTCATCCTTCTCAATCGGAAAATCGATGAGAATGGTAAATGTCGACCCCTGCCCCGGCTCCGAGTCGACGGAGATCGTTCCATGGGCGAGGTCGATAATCTTCTTGGTGATGGCAAGACCGAGGCCCGTGACCTGGCGGCCGGCTATGCTCTGCTGATCCGCGCTCACAAAGGCGTCGAAGATGTGGGGCAGAGCTTCTTTTTTTATGCCGCAGCCATTGTCGCTCACAATAATCTTGTACGTGCCGTAGCGGTGACTGGTCATTTTTCCGACGCCATGTTCCTCCTTGGAGCCATATGTGGTCCAGGTGGACATTTCCTCAAAGGTAAAGACGATGTGGCCGCCGTCCTGCGTATACTTGACTGCATTTCCCAAAATATTGATGAGGACCTGCTGGCCGCGGATCTCGTCGCAGACAACCTGGCGGTGTTTGGGGAAGAGCAGGTGGGTCTCGTAGGTGATGCGATGGGTTTTGCAGAGGGGTTCGATCATCTCATTGACATGCCGCGCAAGGCGTGCAAGCGGCACCGTCGTCTGGTGAAGCTCGAACTTGTCATTTTCCATCTTGCCGATGTCGAGGACGTCGTTGATGACCGAGAGCAGGTACTTTCCTGAGGAAAAGATCTTCCGAAAGTACTCCGCCGCAATCGGGTCGACCGTATCTTCGTGGCCCAGCTCTGCGTATCCAATGATGGCATTGAGCGGCGTCCTCATCTCGTGGCTCATGCGCGAAAAGAAATTGCTGCGGGCCTGACTGGCTTCGTAGGCCGTGTTGAGGGCAATCCTGGCCTGGTCCCGGCTCTTCCTCGTCATGAGCATGATGATGAACATCATCGTGAAGACAAAGGCCAGCACCAGAGCGAGAATGACCGGCCAATAGGTCCTGAACCATGCGTACTGGTCATTGATATACTCACTGCCGACCGGCATGGAACGCTTGGACAGGTCAAACGTCTTCATGACCTTGGCGTCAAAGTAGTAGTGCGATGACGCCGTCTCAATCGCGATGTCGTCCGGCGACCTGCCCGCCAGGATCTGCTTGACAATCTTGGCCGCCCGGATCCCCATCTCTTTATTGGAAATGACGCATCCTCCCAAAAGTCCCATTCCGATGCCGTATTCGTGGGCGGTGAAGACCGGAATCTTGGTGTGCCTCGTCACGAAATGGATCGCATCTTCCATGGTGTAGAGGTGTCCGCTCTCGTCCTCATTCATGTTCGCGTAGAGGAGGATCGTCTCCTCGCCATAGGACTCGAGATTGTCAGCGAGCGTCTCTCGCGTGAGTTTGCTGGAATTCAGGTACTTGAGTTTCAGGTCCGGAAAATTTGTCTTCAGCTCATTGTACTGGCCGACCGCATTTTTACCGGCCCGGGTCGCGTCGTTGATGACCACAATCTGCGTCGCATTCTTGCATAGGCTTCTTGCCAGCTCGACCGTCTCTTTGAGCGGAAATTCCTGTTCAACTCCGGTCGTCGGATACGCGCGTGCGGAAGCCTGTATCTTGGTCTCATTTCCGATCGCCAGAAAGACCACCGGCGTCTTATTAAAGAAGCGCGCATGGAAATCGTTGACATACTGAAAGGCCGGCTCGTCCATGCACATGACCAGGTCGTACTCGCTGTCATAGCCCTCATGGCGTACCAGATACTGGGTCAGCTGGCTGCGGGCAAACTGTTCCTCCTGATGCTTGGTGTCCATAAAATAATAATTGAGAAGCACGTCCCCCGACAGATTCTCCTCAATCCCCGCCAGCATATTTGTCTCCGGCACCCAGTCCAGCTGATAGGATCCAAGCACCAGCACCCTCTTCGTGGCCTCCGGCTCTTCTACCGGTTCATCCGACGCGTCCACGCTCTTCATTGAAAATGACCCTGAACTCACTTCAAAGAAAATGAGGCACATACTCAGAAGCAGGAAGATTCCCACGATCAAACCCAGGATTCGTTTTCTGCTCATATCCGCCCTCCGAAAATGCAAGAGAAACGCAACTGTTCAGGAGGGCACTTTTGCTTCGAGAAAAACATTCTACACTCCGTTTCGG
>OMTP01000117.1 GCA_900313955.1 uncultured Lachnospiraceae bacterium
GCCTTCTTTTGAGCCGAGGAGGACATGTTTTTCTCGAAGCAAAAGTGCCCTCCTAAACAGTTACCTGATTTTTTTCAAGTGCCTGGTGACAGGCACCGGCCTGTTCAGCTGACCTGGTAGACGTCGGCGTACTGCATGCCAAAGGCAAGGGCTGCGCTGTGAGAGTTCATGAAAATATCGACGTGGCCGTAGGAGGTGCCCAGGTCCTCGACAGTGTAGACGGTGCCGTTGATTAATAACTTTGTGCCGAAGGGGACGCCTGCCATGGCGACGGTGTGGCCGGCTGTGGGCATGACGCCGGAGGCGGTGGGCTTGTTAGCGTGGCCGCAGCACTTTGCACAGGGACAGTAGGCGGTCAGCTTGAACTTGCCGAGGTAGGTCTTGCCGGAACTCGACGCGGAGGACGAACTGCTCGAGGAGCTCGCAGACGAAGAACCGGATGCCGCGGATGAAGCTGCCTTGCTCGATGAAGCGGAAGAGCCGGTGCTGCCTGTCGATGCGGACGAACCAGAGCCGGCGGATGCAGAGGAGCCGGAAGACTTGCCTGAAGATGCGGAAGACGAGGATCCGGATGCCTTGCCTGAAGATGCAGAAGAAACGGAACCAGCGGAAGACTTGCCTGAAGATGCGGAAGCATTGGCTGCAGCGGCTTTTGCCGCAGCGGCCTTCTCTTCCGCTGCCTTCTGCGCCGCGAGCTTAGCAGCAGCGGCAGCTTCCTCGGCGGCCTTCTTGCGGGCAGCCTCCTCGGCGGCGGCCTGTTTCTTCAGCTCCTCCAGATGAGCCTTCTGCTGCTCAATCTTCTTTTTGAGCGAAGAAGCCGCATTTTCCTGATCACTGATCTGAGAGGCGTACTCAGCGATTCTGGAATCGGTCTCAGAGGCGAGCTGCTTTACCTCCGCCTGCTTCTTCTCATTTTCCGCTTTTAAAGTCTCCAGCTGGGACTTCTCATCCTCGAGCGTCGCCTCCTGCTCCTCCACGATCTTCTGGGACTCCTCGTAGGCCTCGAGCTGCTTCTTGTCGTAGGTGGTCATTTCCTGATACTCCTGGGACTTATTGAGCATTTCGGAGATATCTCTGGAATCGAGAATGCCGATGATGACATCGGACGTACCCGCATTTTCATACATATACTGGATGCGGGACTTCATGTCCTCATACTGCTTGGCGACCGTATTTTTAGCGCGCACAACAGCCGCTTTCGTCTGCTCGATTTCGACCTCCTTGGTGTCGATCCTGTCGGAGATGTCGGCAAGATCTTTCGACAACTGATCAATCTGACTGTTAAGGTCGGTCAGATACTCCTCCAGAGAAGACTTCTTTTTTGTCATGGACGAAATCTGGTTCTGCGTGTCGGCAAGGCTCGACTCGGCCGCCGCCTGTGCAGACTGGGCCGCACGGATCTCCGACTGCGTGTCCGCCAGAGCCGGCACCGATGCAGCCATCACCGATACCGCTGCCACAACTGCAGTCATTTTATACAGAAAATGTTTCATAAGCTACCCCCTAACCCGCGGCGAATCCGCGTTTTCCTGACTTTTAGCAACCAATTTTCGATTAGTATACCATACTTCCTTAAGAAAATGAAGGGTGAATCTTAACTTTTGTAACATTTCCGTAATAATCATGACTGGTTAGCAACAAATGCCGGATCGCGTGTGACAAATCGATCGGCCGGAGCTGTTCACTGACTACTCCCACGGGCAAGCCTGTGGGGTTTCGACTAAGATTTTGATAACGCTCACTGCTCTGAGCAGATCAAGGTCACTACCTCCCACAGGTCTCGCAGTGAAGGAAAAATCCCTTTACGCTCCGCTTCGGCAGGCGCGAAACGAACGTCTACTGGACATTCAGCGTCCTCTCGAGCGCTTTCGATTTTCGCCGCCTGCTTTTGCGGCGAAAATTACTAAGGAAGAAAGGAAGATTTTTTTTTGGAGCGGAGAGCCTCGCTGCAGGAGTAAGCTCCATCTACCTGCTCGAGGCAGGGAAAGAGTTCTAACTGAGTACAAAAAAGAACCAGCGCTCGCACGAGCGCTGGTTCTTAAAATCCGGCCTAACCTATGATGCGTCCCCAGATGCATAAATTCCTGCGACGAGAGAAATCAGACCTCCTCTTCCGCACCGTCCAGCATCTCCTGATACTTGTTGAGAATCAGGTCCTGGATCTCATTTCTCGTCTCAGAATTAATGGGATGGGCAATATCTCTGTACTCCCCATCCGAAGTCTTTCTGCTGGGCATTGCGATAAAGAGCCCTTTCTCGCCCTCGATCACTTTGATGTCATGCACGACGAACTCATCATCAATCGTGATGGAGACGACGGCCTTCATCTTGCCCTCCTTAGATACCTTGCGTACCCGTACATCTGTAATATTCATAGCTGCCCCTTTCTGGTAGTTATGCTGCACCGAATGGTTTTAAATCACATACCGTTCGTTCTTTTCGATGACAATCTTGATGCCATTTTCGCCGCAGTGATAGGAGTTAGCTCGAATAGTGTCACGACTTTCCACGACGCAATTTTCAATATGCGTATTATCCCCGATATATACATCGTTAAGAATGATGGAATTTTTGATGTAGCAATTATTCCCTACAAAAACCTTTTTGAAAATAACTGAATCCTCAATCGTTCCGTTGACGATACAACCGGCGGAGATGAGGCTGTTCTTTACCAAACATCCTGGATTGAACTTTGCAGGAGGATTATCGTCAATCTTCGTATAGATCTGCGGATACTGACGGAAGAAATAGTCACGTACTTCCGGTTTGAGAAAATCCATATTCGTCCGATAATAGGACTCCACAGTCGAAATATTGCTCCAGTAAGTATTGATCTTGTACCCGAAGATTCGCTTGAGGTTCTTATAACGAATGAGAATATCTTTGACGAAATCCCAGCGTTCTTCCTGGGCGCATTTTTCAAGCATCTCGATCAGCTGGCGCCGGCGGATCACGTAGATTCCTGTCGAGATCACATTCGATGTCGAAACCATGGGCTTCTCATCAAATTCCTCGATTCTGGAATCCTCATTCATTTTCAGAACGCCAAAACGACTCACCTCATCATCCTGACATTCAGTACAGACGACTGTCACATCTGCCCGCTTTGCAATATGATACTCGAGAACTTTATTATAGTCAAGCTTGTAAATTCCATCTCCTGATGCAATGACTACATACGGTTCGTGACATTTCTTCAGCCAGTCAAGGTTCTGAAACATGGCATCGGCGGTGCCCCGATACCACCAGCTGTTGTTTGCCGTCACCGTAGGTGGAAAGAGGAAGAGGCCTCCCTGCTTTCTGCCAAAGTCCCACCATTTGGAAGAACTCAGATGCTCATTCAGAGACCGGGCGTTGTACTGGGTCAATACAGCGACCTTCTGAATACCTGAATTGGACATGTTGGACAGGGCGAAATCAATCGCCCGATAACTGCCTGCGATGGGCATGGCAGCTATGGCCCTCTTTCTCGAGAGCTCCCGCATGCGGTTGTTATTTCCACCTGCCAGGATCATTCCTACTGCTCTCATGAAAGATCACCGTCCTTTTCTTCTTGTTTTATGATAAATCCTCCGCTTTGGAGTTCTCCATTCGGATAGTCCGCAGGGGATGTGACACCTAAAATAGCTGTGTTTCTGCCAACTTTGACGTCGGGCGGAATCACAGACCCTTCCCCGACCGTCGTAAGGCCGAAGCTGTAAATTTTTTCATTGAGTGCACTCGGCGCATTCTCACCACATCCCAGAACCGCATGGGATCCGACGGTCACATTCTGGGCAAGGATGGCGTGATCAATCACGGCTCCCTTCTCGATGTAGCACTCCTGCATGAGGATTGAGTCGCGCACCTGAGCTCCCTCTTCGACAGTGACACCGGGGCCCAGGACCGAATTGTGGACTTCTCCATACACTTCTGAGCCCTCACCGATGATGCACTTGTCGGTCACGGCATTTGGCGCGAAATAACTGGGCAGAATGATCTCACCCTTGGTATAAATCTTCCAGAACTCCTCGTAGAGGTTGAATTCCGGGATCACATCGATGAGCTCCATGTTGGCCTGCCAGTAGGATCCAAGGGTTCCGACATCCTTCCAGTAGCCATTAAATTCGTAGGCAAACAGCCGCTTGCCTTCCTCCATACAGTAGGGAAGAACATGCTTGCCGAAGTCGCAGCCCGGCTGGTCGCGGAGGGCATAGAGAGCCTTTTTGAGAACCGGCCAGCTGAAGATGTAGATGCCCATGGAGGCGAGATTGCTCTTGGGCTCCGACGGCTTCTCCTGAAAATCATGGATGCGGCCCTTGTCATCCGTCACCATGATGCCGAACCGCGAAGCCTCCTCCATGGGGACAGGCATGACGGCAATCGTCACGTCGGCATGCTGGGACTTATGATAGTCCAGCATGACTTCATAGTCCATTTTGTAAATGTGATCACCCGATAAAATAAGTACGTAGTCCGGGTTGTACTGCTCCATGTATTCCATATTCTGGAAAATGGCATTTGCAGTACCAGTATACCAGTTGGTATTGGTTGATTTCTCGTAGGGCGGGAGAACAGTGACACCGCCAACGTTGCGGTCCAGATCCCATGGAATGCCGATTCCAATATGCGTATTGAGACGCAGAGGTCTGTACTGGGTCAAAACTCCAACCGTGTCGATGCCGGAATTGATACAGTTGCTCAAGGGAAAGTCAATAATCCGGTACTTGCCGCCGAAGGAGATCGCAGGCTTGGCCATGTTCGCTGTGAGGACACCCAGACGGCTGCCCTGACCGCCAGCTAGCAGCATGGCAATCATTTCCTTCTTTATCATAATGTAACCTCATAAAAGATTAGAATAGTGCATAGAAAATTTATGCTTCTCTATATATTTAATTATAACACATTCGTTTTTTTCCGTGAACATGTTTTACAAAGATTCATCGGTCTCACGTCTCTTTTTCGTGATTAGTGACAGCACTGTCCGTGTGACAGTTGGTCACACAAGTTGCATTTTTACTGTTCACTCGTCAGCCAGTTGCTGCCTCGAAAAAGCACTTCCGGAGTGGA
>OMTP01000166.1 GCA_900313955.1 uncultured Lachnospiraceae bacterium
CGTTACTGTTCACGGGTGGGTCACTTCGTCGCTTCGCACAAAGGCCTTCTTCCTTCACTTAGTAATTTTCGCCGCAAAAGCAGGCGGCGAAAATCGAATGCGCTCCGGAAGAAGGCCTTTGTGCTCCGCGCCGGGGTGCCCCGTGAACTGTAACTCAAAAAGTTCGCAGCTTTCCATGACATTCATTTATCTTTCATCCTTTTTTCAAAAGTCAATGACAATCAGATAAGCCCAACTCGAACTAAAGACTATAACCACGTCGATGCGATATTCCTTACGATGTAACTGTTCAGGAGGGCACTTTTGCTTCGAGAAAAACATGTCCTCCTCGGCTCAAAAGAAGGCCTGATCGATGACGAAGGTTCGCTCGCAAGGACAATTCGCCGCTGAGGACATGTTTTTCTCTCCGCAAAGAGCCCGTCCTGGTTACTGTTCACTCGTCAGCCAATGGGAGCCCTTTGGAAAGCATTTCCGGAGTGGACCTTTGAGGGGTGGCCGCGAAGGAAATGCTTTCCGAAGGGTTCCCTGGCTGACCCGTGAACTGTAACGATCACAGGGTTACAGTTCACAGGGCACCCCGGCGCGGAGCACAAAGGCCTTCTTCCGGAGCGCATTCGATTTTCGCCGCCTGCTTTTGCGGCGAAAATTACTAAGTGAAGGAAGAAGGCCTTTGTGCGAAGCGGCGAAGTGACCCCCCGTGAACAGTAACACAGTTACCATATTGGTACTGTTCACAGGTCAGCCAGAACTGTCCCGAAAAAGCACTTCCTTCGCGGCCACCCCTCAAAGGTCCACTCCGGAAGTGCTTTTTCGAGGCAGCAACTGGCTGACGAGTGAACAGTAACATTTTTTGTACTCTGGCTGCCTGCAGCAAATATGATACAATAAGCGGATAAGGACAGGCGAAGTTTGAACTCTTCCCTGCTCCATGCAATAAGAGGTGACCAACTATGATTTTTGATACACACGCGCACTATGATGATGACGCTTTTGAAAATGACCGGGAAGAAATGATCTCCCGATTAAAACCGGCGGGAATTGTCCATGCCATCGATGTGGGGGCATCGAAGAAGAGTATGCCCCTTGTAAAAGAGATCGCCGACACCCATGATTTTATCTATGGGGCCCTGGGCATGCACCCGGATGAGGTCGGGGATATCGACGATGACTTGCTCGCATTTATGAGGAAAGGTCTCGAGGATCCCAAGATTGTCGCTGTCGGGGAGATCGGGCTTGACTACCACTGGGACGTCATGCCTCACGAGGTCCAGATTCACTGGTTTATGGAGCAGACGAAAATGGCCTGGGAGGCGGATCTTCCCATTCTCATCCACTCCCGCTCGGCCGCTGCCGATACCATGGATACGATTCAGAAAATGTACGGTCCCGGCGCTCCCGGTGCCGGCATAAAGCGCAAAGGCATCGTCCACTGCTACAGCTACTCGCTCGAGCAGGCAAAGATTTATACGGAAATGGGCTTCTACCTGGGCATCGGAGGCACGGTCACTTTCAAGAACGCAAAAAAGCTCAAGAAGGTCGTGACCGAGATTCCGCTCGACCATCTGCTTCTTGAGACCGACTGTCCCTATATGGCACCGGAGCCCCACCGGGGCAGCCGCAACTCTTCCCTCAACCTGCCTTACGTCGTGGCTGAGATCGCCCGTCTCAAGGGCATTTCCGCAAGGGAAGTCGAGGACGTAACCTATATGAACGCCATGGAACTGTTCCAGATCCCGGAGTAACGGCGAGGGGATCGCCGGGGCGGCCACGACACGCAGAAGCCGGGGAATCGACCCTCCTGCGTGTCGGCAGGCAGCCGGCTGAAGATTTGGACTTGGACACGAAAAAACGCAGCGGGCTTTCCAACCGCTGCGCTTTTTCGATTCGCTGAATATTTTTCAAAGGGAACTCTGTCTCAAAGTGAGTGTGTAGGTGTTTATGCGTTGACAGAATCCTTGACTGAATTTCTGTAGAGGCGAAGTGCCTGATCCGGAGTAGAAGCTGCCATAGCGAAGAAAAGTGCATTCTCCTCCATGTAGTTCCTGAATCTCTCTGTAAGGCTCATCTTCTTTGCTGTTGTCTTGTAGCCCTGTGCTGCTGTTGCTGTCTTTAATGCCTTTGCTGCTGTCATATCTATATCTCCTTTACAAAAATGTAAGTGATTTTCAAAAGTTTCTGTAACTGTTCAGGACTGCCGACGCATGAGTGATTGAAAAGCACTTCCGGAGTGGACCTTTGAGGGGCGTCCGCGGAGGAAGTGCTTTTCAATCACTCACAACCGGCGGCCTCCTGAATAGTTACAAAAGTATTTCTTTTGGGTGGCATGCGTTCATTCCTGTCTGACCCGTGAACTGTAACCTGTTCCGAAACGGTGACGGATATGCGGGGATCTTTTCTTGACAGGCCGGATGGTTCATGGCATACTTTGAGACATAGAGAAAATGCATTGACAAAGGCGTTGATTTCGGGAGAAATGAGCGCCTTTTTGCGTAGAAGTGGGAGATGAATATGAATTTTTCTGATGCTAAAGAAGAAGATTTCGACGAGGCCTTTGCTTTTATCTGTGATCTGTGGGACTATAATACATATGACAGGGAGACGGTCCGGAAGGTTTACAAGGAGGTCCTTATGGATGCGAATACTTTTGCCTTCTTTCTGGAGGAAGACGGAGAGTACAAGGGATTTTGCCAGGGGGATTTCTTTCATACGTTCTGGATGTCAGGGCTCACCTGCTATGTCTCGGGAATTATTACGAGGCGAGGCGAGCGTGAAAAGGGATATGGAACGAAGATGATGGACCATGTAAAGGAGCTGGCAATAGAGCGGGGATGCAAGGCTGTCATTCTGGATTCCGGTATGCCGCGTGAGAAGGCCCACCGTTTCTACGAGGGATATGGATTTGAGAAATCGTGCTATGGATTTGAAATGGCTTTGTGAGTTTCATGGCAGCGAGGAGTCCGGTGGGAAAAGGCCGGAGAAAAAACCACGGAAGATCACGGTCAGGAAGATGGGAATGGAACTCAGAAGATATGGAAAAAGCAGAGGAATGCATGACTGAAGAAAAGTGGCTGAGTATGGAATGAGTTCGAAATACTGAGCCCAATAGGAGAGAAAGCCGATGAGTGACATGTATTGCCCTGTCATAAGGGTGGACGGGCTGATAGGAGATGAATTCAGAATATATACGGAGCTGAATGAAAACCAGCTCCGTCATTATTTCGAGCCCGCAGAGGAGGGCATTTTCATTGCGGAGACTGCCAATGTGATCCGTCGTGCGCTCGATGCAGGATATCAGCCCATTTCCCTTCTTGTCGAGGAAAAATATGTGGGTACCGAGGCAGAGGACATCATAGAGCGGTTTTCTCAGATTGCTGAAGGAGAAAAATGTCGGATCCCTGTCTATGTGAGTTCTTTGGGGAACATGTCGAAAATGACAGGTTACAACCTGACTCGTGGGGTCCTTGCGGCGTTTCGGCGTAAGCAAATGTCTCCTGTGGAGGAGGTCTGTCGAGATGCCCATACCATTGCGGTTCTCGAGCATGTAGAAAATCCGACGAATATTGGGGCCATCTTCCGTTCAGCTGCAGCGATGGGCATAGATGCTGTTCTCATTTCCGAGGGATGCGCGGATCCGCTGCAGCGCCGCGCCATACGGGTGAGCGTGGGTACGGTGTTTCAGATTCCATGGACGCGTATTCCGAGGGAAGTATGGCCGGAAGATACGGTTGAGTGGTTTCATGATCATGACTTTACCTTAGTCTCTATGGCACTCAAGAATGACACCATCTCTATAGATGATCCGCGCCTGAGGGAGTGCAGTCATATTGCCATATGTCTCGGCAACGAGGGCTTTGGCCTGACTGACGATACAATTCTTATGAGTGACTATACCGTGAAAATTCCCATGCGTGAGGGCGTTGATTCTCTCAACGTGGCAGCGGCGAGTGCTGTCGCCTTCTGGGAAATAACAAGGGCACGAGCTGATTGATTTTTAGTATCTATTGAGGACCCCCCACGAGTGAGCGATTGAAAAGCACTTCCTCCGCAGACATTTTCGTGAGGATCCACTCCGGAAGTGTTTTTTCAGGGCGGCAACTGGCAGCCGTGTGAATCGTAACCAATATTTGTTACAGTTCACGGGGCACGCCGGCGCGGAGCACAAAGGCCTTCTTCCGGAGCGCATTCGATTTTCGCCGCCTGC
>OMTP01000192.1 GCA_900313955.1 uncultured Lachnospiraceae bacterium
GGCTTAAATGCTGGCTTTCGGGCAATTAATCACCCACAACCGTGCCCGAAGAGCCCAGAAGATACAGGAAAAGAAGCGGACCGTCCACGCAAGAAGGGAGGAAAGCCAGCAGCTGGTCGAAGAAAATGGACGTTTCAGGGAAAAAGCCCGCCAGATTCAGGATGAGAAGCTGCCTTCTGTGATTTCAGAGAATCAGCGCATTGCTGACAGAATTGCCGCCACCTATGCGGAAGAATGGATCGCGTCTGTTGGTGAGCCGAGATTCCAGAAGGAACTCAGGGATAAAGAGAAAAATCATCGGGTCTCTCTGTCTCTGCGCGAGAGCTATTCCCGTGCCGCCAGTGCAACACAGACCACGATCAACAAGATTCTGGAGAGAAGGACAGAGCTGAGGTCAAAGTACAATGCGGAGTTCCGTATGCCCTACGATATCAACCTCACATCCAACCGTGAGTATGATGAGGAGCTTGAGAAGCTGAGTACGTATGAGCTGCCTCAATATGTCGATAAGATTCAGAATTCGAAGGAGAAGGCGTACAACCAGTTCCGCGATGATTTTATTGCCAAGCTCAAATCCAATATCGAGGACGTTCAGAAGCAGATCGAGGAGCTCAATGCATCTTTGCGCGGAACAAAATTCGGAACCGATCGATACCGCTTCACCAGGAAGCCGAGAGAAGAATTCCGCCGTTATTATGACATGATTATGGATCCTCTGCTCATGGATACGGGCGGCTGGAACATTGCCTCGGAGAACTTCAACAAAAAGTATCAGAAAGAAATCGATGAGCTCTTTCAGATCATGATTCTGAGCGATGAGAATACCTCAGAAGCAAAGCGGCAGGAATATGAAAAAAATGTGCAGAAATACACAGATTACCGCAGTTATCTTGTCTTTGATCTCGTTGTGACCAATGATCAGGGAGAGGAGCAGAGACTCTCAAAGATGCTCAACAAGAAATCCGGCGGAGAGACGCAGATACCTTTTTATATTGCGCTCCTGGCATCTTTCTCCCAGGTGCTGCGTATTCGGACAAAGCAGAATAACACGATTCGTCTCATTATTCTCGATGAGGCATTCAGCAAGCTTGACGGGGAGCGAATTCAGCAGAGTATACCGCTTCTGCGCCAGTTTGGCCTGCAGGCTGTCTTCTCAGCGCCAACGGATAAGATTCCGGATATTGCACCGCTGGTGGACAGGAATATTGCGGTTTATAAAGACGGCCACCATTCCTTTACAAGGCACTTTGACCCCAGAGAGATCGAGGGGAATGAAGGTTTCATAGAGACGACGTGAAGACGGCAGAGGCAGGAAAATGACAGATGAACAGAAGATAAAAGGCTTTCTTTTGAACGATCTGCTGGACCGCTATGAGCGCAGCAGCTACTTTCGGACAGGAACATACAGCCGCAGGATCCTGTTTCCGGCCTCTTCGTCGAGGAAATTGATGGAAATGCTCGAGCAGCCGGATGAGAAGAAAAACTTTTTTCTTGTCCTTCATTCGCTCAAGGAGGAAAATGTCCTGGATTATTCCTGGATGAGGTATGAAGAGGGAAATCTTGTGGATTCGATATGGTTGAATCCGGAGCAAGATGCGATCCAGAAGGCCTACCATCTGGCAGGCAGGGCGCCTCTGAAAGAGACGTTGGCCCATCTGGAAAGAGAACTTACATCCAGGATCCATTTTGTAGCAGGTTCCAGAGGGGATAAAGGAATCCTTCATTTTCTGGAGGGGTCACGTGAGGAGCTGAAAGAAAAAGTCAGGGTACCTGCATTTTTCACAGGAGACATGGAGACAGATGAGAATCTCCTTCGATTTCTCACGGTGCTTGCCCAAAATGAGGAGCCGCGTCTGGAGCGGGTGCTGAGTGCGGAGCTTTATGGGGACAGTAAGTATTTTGAGCATACCCTGAAAACCAGAGTTCTTGGTATCCTGAAAAAGGTAGCGAAGGATACAGAGGGCGAGAGGGAAAGAACGGATGAGGAGCTTCTTCTTGCCTATGGCGTCAGTCGCTGGCCGGAAGTTTATGAGTTCTGCGGGCCGGTGACGATCCTTTTGGATGACGGCAGCAGATTGGATTTCAGGAATGCCAGGTATGGAGCTTATCTTAACTCAGAGACAGTTCGACACATAGAAAAAGTACAACTTGCAGAGACGGAGAGGATCCTTTTTATTGAGAATAAAGCAAACTACGTGTGGGCGATTCAGAACATCGCGCAGAAGGAAGAAAAGACCCTGCTGATCTACCACGGTGGTTTTTTCAGCCCCATGAAGGGCAGACTGTTTCAGCTCATGATCGATGCACAAAAGCCAGGCACGAAGGTTGATCACTGGAGCGACATTGATGTCGGCGGCTTTCGAATCTTTGAGCGCCTGAAATCGACGATTGCCCCCATGGTCAGGCCTTATCAGATGGATATAGAGACTCTGAAAAAATACGGGTCCCGCACCATGCCGGTGATCGACAAACAGTATCTGACCACTCTCGAAAGGATGTCGAAAGATCCTACCTTTGAGGATTTTTCCCCCGTCATCGACTACATGCTGGAAAAGAAAGTTCGCCTGGAGCAGGAAGCGGAGATCTATGGATCCTGGGACCATTAGGGACGGCTCTGATGATCCCATCCACAGATGGCTTGGGGGGAAGAGCACATTCCGGATGGTCATGCAGGGGCGCGAGGCTGATCGAGGTGTGTATGTAGGAGAGATCAGGTCAGAAAGATCGGGAAAATCAATCATCAGGTCCTGCAGATGATAGTTTCCAGATTTTCATCGGAATGGCAGACCTCTCTTGTGTACTTCCAGAGGGCACGGGCCATGAGCTCCATGGGGCCCTCGGACGGATTCTCCTGCCGCAAAAAAGCGGTGATTGCAAGAACAGAGCGGACAGAGGAGACACACAAACGGGCTCTGCCAAAGATCTCCCCATCATAGACGGCGGCGCAGAAACAGGTGAAGAGGTAGGAGATGAGGACATTTTCTGCGGCTGTCTCTGTCTGCCGGTCCGGGTGCATGGCTGCAGACCATGCATTTTCATCGGCAAGGATGGCGGCTTCTGTTCGCGAGAGGGTCGATGGCCAGTCCGGGTGCAGAACCTCAAGCCTACGGAGCAGGGAAAAGTCTTTGACGGCATCACAAAATGGCACTTCTTCTTCAAAAGCATTGTCGGCATTGGTCCCCGATGCTTCGTCGATGACGTCATCCATATCGAAGAAGCGGTCTTCGTCGTAACAGGCCTGCAGTTTTCGGGCGACATCGAGAATCGCCTCAAGCCGCACGGCAAGGGGCAGAGATCGATTGCGGGCGATTTGAAGGAGGACATCTCTGGAAGCGCAGAGAAGGTCATAAAAGAGGTCGTCAAAATCCTCATAGTCATCAGGGTCGTCATAGGTTTCATCCTCGGTTTCTGTGAAAGATAGCGGACTTGACCGCTGCACGATCATCCGGGCGGCGACAGGGCAGGACAGATCAAGGGTGTACTCCCTCACATCCTCGTACTCCTCCATGTGGCGGGGAAAGGTCTTACAGGTGTTGCAGAGATTCTCCTCGCCGAGACTAATCTGCAGATCGCATAAGTTTTCGCTGTTCAGCATGGCACAGCGGCGGCCGTGCTGCAGAAAACAGCCCGCTTCCCAGTCGATGGAGGAGATGAGGCGCTCGCCGAAAGAACCGAAGACAGTCTTGTAGCGCTCTTCGCTCTCCTCATCCATATAAATCTGCCATGCCTCGCAGCAGCTCTCCGGACATTTGCCAGCGATGCAGCGAAACGTATCAAAGTCATCCTGTTTTCTGTAGATCATTTTCAAGCCTCGATGTGTGTTTTCCTTTTCATTGTAGATGGTAGGAAGAGATCTGTCACCAGTCATTTTATTTTCCTGATTGGATGTTACTGTTCACGGTCGGGCCGAATCGGAGGCAAAAGCACATCGTCAGGAGCGAATTACCCTTTCCTACAGGTCTGCGTCCTTGCGCAGGAATTTATTTTGAGCGGATGACGATGTGTTTTTGGCGGAGATCCGCATCACCCGTGAACTGTAACGATCCGCATCTCGTGAACTGTAACGATTGGATCATTGTCAGATTCTTTTACAGAAACTGTGCTATACTTAGGATACAAAGACCTGTAGAATTTGTCAGGGAGTAGGCATGCCTGAAATCTCTGCATCATGACAAACGTTACAATTCACGGGTCATCCTGGCGAGTCATTGAAAAGCGCTTCCGGAGTGGATCCTCACGGGGGTATCCGCGGAGGAAGCGCTTTCCAATCGCTCGCAACTGGCCTGCCCGTGAACTGTAACTTACAAACTGTAACGAAAGGAATGATCATGGACATAGAGAAGAAGATCGCCGAGGAACTCGACGTTGAGAAGTGGCGGGTGGCTGCCGCTGTGAAGCTGATTGACGAGGGAAACACGATCCCTTTTATCGCCCGGTATCGAAAAGAGGCGACGGGAACCTTAAATGATGAGCAGCTGCGAAATCTCTTTGAGCGTCTCAATTATCTGCGGGGGCTCGAGGAGAAGAAGGAGAAGATTCTGGCCTCCATTGAGGAGCAGGGCAAGCTGACCCCGGATCTTAAAAAGGCGATTGAAAGCGCTGAGACCCAGGTCGCCCTGGAGGATCTCTACGCCCCTTATCGCCCAAAGAGACGTACCCGCGCCATGATCGCCGAGGAAAAAGGGCTGACGCCGCTGGCCCTCACCCTGCTCCGTCAGAAGTCGACAAAGACAGCCGAGGAAGAAGCCCGTCCTTTTGTGAATCCTGAGAAGGGCGTTGAGTCAGTGCAGGAAGCTCTAAAGGGCGCCTCCGATATTCTCGCAGAAAAAATTTCGGACACGGCGTCGATCCGGTCCTGGATTCGTGACAGAACGATCAAGGGCGGGACAGTGGTCTCCGAGGCCAAGGACGATAAAGTCACTTCTGTCTACGAGAATTACTACCACTTCGAGGAGACAATAAGGACCATCAAGGGTTTTCGAGTTCTGGCCCTCAACCGCGGTGAGAAGGAAAAAATTATCACGGTGAGAATTTCTGCCCCCAACGAGGAGATCCTCCGCTACCTTGAGTACAGGGTCATCAAAGGCAGTCATTCACCTTTTGCTGCTTTTCTGGAAAATGTCTGTGCGGACGCCTATACCCGCCTCCTCTACCCGGCCATCAGCCGCGAGATCCGCAGCATGCTGACGGAAAATGCAGAAAATGAGGCCATTTCCATGTTCGGCAAGAACCTGGCCCAGCTTCTCATGCAGCCGCCCATTGACGGCCGCGTCGTCCTGGGCTGGGATCCGGCCTTCCGCACGGGCTGCAAGCTGGCGGTTGTCGATGAGACAGGAAGAGTGCTCGATACAGCGGTCATTTTCCCGACGGCGCCGACCAGCGATACCAAGATCAGGGCGGCCAAGAAGAAGCTGAAAGAGCTGATCGACACCTACCACGTGAGCCTCATTTCCGTGGGCAACGGAACGGCGTCGAGGGAGTCCGAGCAGATCATCGCAGAATTTATCAAGGAGACGGGAGAACCTGTGTCTTACGTCATCACCAATGAGGCCGGCGCATCGGTCTATTCCGCCAGTGCCCTTGCGACAGAGGAGTTCCCGGAGTTCGACGTCGGCCAGAGATCGGCGACGTCCATCGCCCGCCGCGTGCAGGATCCCCTGGCGGAGCTGGTCAAGATCGACCCTAAGTCCATCGGCGTCGGCCAGTACCAGCACGACATGAACCAGAAGAAGCTGGGAGAAGCCCTGACAGGTGTCGTCGAGGACTGCGTCAACCATGTAGGAGTAGATCTCAACACAGCTTCGGCGCCGCTTCTCACCTATGTCGCCGGGATTTCCTCGACGGTTGCAAAGAACATCGTCGCCTACCGCGAGGCAAATGGCAAGTTTACATCCCGCCGCGAGCTTAACAAGGTTCCCAAGCTGGGTCCGAAGGCCTATGAGCAGTGCGCTGGTTTCCTTCGCATCCGCGGGGGCAGCGAGCCGCTCGATGCGACAGCCGTCCACCCGGAGAGCTATCCCGCTGCCAAGAAGCTGCTCAAGTCCTTCGGAATGAAAGCAACAGATTTGGGAACACAGAGCGCCGAGAAGGCGATCCATGTCAGGGACACAAAGATTCTGGCCCAGGAGCTGGAAATCGGTGAGCCAACGCTTATTGATATCATCGAGGAACTGAAGAAACCGGGCCGCGACCCACGTGAGGATCTGCCCAGGCCGGTTCTCCGCCAGGACGTCCTGGCCATGGAGGACTTAAAGGAGGGCATGATTCTCAAGGGGACTGTCCGCAACATTGTCGATTTTGGCGCCTTCGTTGATATTGGTGTTCACGAGGATGGCCTTGTCCACATCTCCCAGATGACGAAAGGCCGCTTCATCAAGAGTCCTCTCGAGGTTGTCCACGTCGGCGATGTCATTGACGTCAAAGTTCTGTCGGTCGATCTGAAGAAGAAGAGGATCGGGCTCACGATGATCCTCTGAGAATTTACAAAAAATTTATGTACTGTTTCTTTCTAAAAAAGCAATTTGTGAAATATAAGAACTATGGAGGTGAATTTTATGAACATTAAGGATAAGAGGCTCTATCGCTCGAGGTCGGAAAAGAAGATCGCCGGCGTCTGCGGAGGTATCGCCGAGTATTTTGGCATTGATCCGACCATCGTCCGTCTCGCCTGGGCCGTCTTTGCCTGCTGTGGCGGAGTCGGTATCGGGGCTTACATTGTTGCAGCCATCATCATTCCGGAGGAGCCGACGGGCTTTGATGATACCGACTACAATACGACCGATTTCAGAGAGGCACACGACAAAAAGGAAGACGAGACGGAGAATCCGTTCGAGAAGAAGTAAAGTCAGTGAGTCAAAGGCGGGAGACAGGAGAACATCCTGCCTCCCGCCTTTTCGAATGAAAGAGACAATAAAATTTTTGTAACTGTTCAGGACGGGCTCTTTGCGGAGAGAAAAACATGTCCTCAGCGGCGAA
>OMTP01000167.1 GCA_900313955.1 uncultured Lachnospiraceae bacterium
TTCGCCGCTAAGGACATGTTTTTCTCTCCGCAAAGAGCCCGTCCTGAACAGTTACAAAACATTTTGGATTTGACATTTGTGAGATAGACTAAAAAGTGCGACAGCCCCTTTAAAAATTTCTAAGAGTCTGCAACATTTTTCTGCGCTCAGCTGTATCCCTTATGAAAGCAATCAATAAGAATTCATTTTCAGGAGGAAATACATTATGAGAAACAATAAAATGTGGACGAAAGTTGCAGCTGTTCTTGTCGCAGGAGCTATGGTGATGGGAATCGGCGCATGCGGTACATCGACAACAAATTCGAGCACGTCGGCAGGTGCTGCTTCCAGTCCAGCGGCTGCTTCTGAGACGGCTGCAGCGTCATCGACATCGGTGACATCTGATGCCGCAGAATCAATTGCGATGAATGTGGACGGCGGCTGGGACATCAGCTCATCGGAATATTCACTCGACAAGCATGCTGACGCAAAGAATGCACTCGACAAGGCTCTCGAGGGACTGAATGGTGCTGACTATGAGCCTGTCGCCTATATTGGCAGTCAGGTTGTCGCAGGAACCAACTACTGCATCCTGTGCAAGATTACGCCTGTTGTTCCCAACGCGACACCTTCCTATGCCCTTGTCTATGTCTACGAGGATCTGGATGGCAATGCAGAGATCATCGACACGCAGGACATTGAAATTGGAACCAATGGCGGGGACGTCATCGGGGGTGCGGACTCGGCACTTGCATCTGCTGCTGATGCAGAAACTTCTTCAGCATCCTGATTTAATAGCTTCCACCGATTCCAATGATATGACATAATAGAGGAAAAGGTGCTCATGGATAAAAGTCAAGACGTTACAGCGCATACGAGCCTGGAGCTGGAGGCTGAGGCGCGTATGAGATGGAACAGTCAAACAGGGGAGTTTCTATGATCAAAGTGGGCTGCAGATTTTTATATGGAAGAACAGGTGTTATATCCGAAGCGGGACTTTTTGCGCTTTTTGCAGCCCACAGAAGAGAAGTCGACAGGTTGTGGACGGTCTCAGCAGACAAAGAGAAAGCGAATGCTGCATTTTCCCGCGCGAAGGCAGAAAGGGCGGGAGAGGTCTTCGATGCCTACGGAAACAGCATTTTGCGGCTAGCTTACGCTTATCTTCACTCCATGGATGACGCGGAGGACATTTTACAGGACACGCTGATTCGGTATATGCAGAAGGCCCCGGAGTTCGAGGATGCAAATCACGAGAAGGCCTGGCTCCTTCATGTGGCGGCCAATCTGGCCAAAAACCGGCTCGACTACAACAAAGTCCGCCAGGCAGATGACATGGATGAGCTGGCGGAGACGCTCGCGGAGGAGAAGAAGGAGGACCTCTCTTTTTTATGGGAGGCGGTGAAGGCGCTGCCTGTGAAACAGAGGGAAGTCATTCACCTCTTCTATGAGGAAGGTTACCAGACGGCGGAGATCGCGCAGATTCTCGGGGAGCGGGAGTCGACCGTGCGGTCTCATCTGCGCCGCGGGAGGATCAGACTCAAAGAGATTCTGAAGGACGAGTATGATTACGTGTGAGGGGGAAAAGATATGGGAAAATACAGGGAAATGATGGAGCCCGTGGCGGTGACGCCTGAGATGCGGGAGCGGGTTCTGGAAAATGTAGCCCAGGAAGTGGCGGGATCCCCGGATGATATGTCGCGCGGGCGTGGTCAGAGTGGCAGGATCGTCAGGATGACCAGGATCGCTGTGGCAGCGGCCGCGGCACTTCTGGTTCTGGGTGTTGGACTTCGCATCTGGCGCGGGGTGCAGCCTCAGGTTGGGATCCATGGGCAGGAAGCGAATGGGACAAGTGGGGCTATGGATGGAGCCATCCTGGAGGGTGCTGAAAGTACTGTTGCCGGCACAAGCGGGGGAGCAGCAGACAGCGAGAGTGCTGTGGTAGTGAATCCCTTTACATCCTGCTCAGGCGCTGAGGAACTTGCCTCCCAGAGCGGCGTTCCCATAGTGGATCTGAGAAATCTTCCCTTCACGGCGGCCAATACAGAATATTCTCTGATCGACGGCAGTCTTGCCCAGATTGTTTATAGTTCAGGTGACGGGGGGCAGATTGTCTATCGCGGGCAGGCAGGAGAGGAAGATCCGTCGGGTGATTATGAAGATTACAAGATGCAGCAGACTGTCTCCGTTGCCGGCCGGTCGGTGACCATCAAGGGCAATGGCCAGCTGATCTATCTTGCTGTCTGGACCGACGGCGGGTATACATACTCCATTTCTTCGTCGGAGGGAGTTACTAAGGAAGCAATGACCGGGATGGTCGAGGGGACAATGGACTGAGTCGGCACCAAATATCATAATAGGTTTGTTGCCGGTTGTGATAGACAACAAACACAGAAAATCAGACGGTGTTTCCAGTGTCTGACTGCCCCGGGCGGTTCCTTCTCATTTCCCTGCCTGCAGATGATAGCGGCAGATGTCATTTAAGCAGCATCTCCCGCACTCCGGGCGGCGGGCGATGCAGACGGCGCGGCCGTGATCAACGAGCCGGTGGCAGAACATGTTGCCTTCTTCGGGCGGGATGATCTTCCAGAGTTCTTTCTCGACCTTGGCGGGCTCTTTGATGCCGTCGACAAGACCGATCAGGTTGCACAGGCGGATGCAGTGGGTATCTGTCACGATGGCAGGCTTGTCAAAGACGTCTCCCATGATGAGGTTGGCCGACTTGCGGCCGACGCCGGGGAGCTTCAGGAGCTCTTTCATGTTGTCCGGCACATGGCCCTTGTAGTCATATTTCAGCATCTTCATGCAGGCACTGATATCTCTGGCCTTACTCTTTCCGAGGCCGCAGGGACGAACAATGGCCTCGATTTCCTCGGGCGTCGCCTCCGCCAGAGCATCCATGGTCGGATACTTGGCCAGAAGGTCCTTCATGACAACATTGACCCGCTTGTCCGTGCACTGAGCTGCGAGGCGCACACTGACCAGAAGCTGCCAGGCATCCTCATAATCAAGAGTACAGACCGTGTCCGGATACTCCGTTTTCAGGCGCTTTATTACATCAAGGGCAAGCTCTTTCTTTTCATCAAGATCCATAGTTCTCATCCTCTCTGTTCTACATTGATGCTACCATTATACAACAGTATGGAACAAATACATTGTCTTCCATTTTTTCCACCTTTTGTAGTAACTGTTCAGGACGGGCTCTTTGCGGAGAGAAAAACATGTCCTCAGCGGCGAATTGTCCTTGCGAGCGAACCTTCGTCATCGATCAGGCCTTCTTTTGAGCCGAGGAGGACATGTTTTTCTCGAAGCAAAAGTGCCCTCCTGAACAGTTACCTTTTGTATAGAATGGTTTTCAGTATACTACAAAGTGCATTCGGAGGAAAGAACCATGGTCTCAATCCCAATTGTTGGACGGCCATGTTTTCCACTGGGATCATAGGGTCTGATGAGCTCAACCCAATCGTTCCAGGGAATGATCGCATCCATCATTTCGAGAAATTGTTCACGCTTGGTTTTGTGCTTTCGGTTTGCATATTCGAGATCGCTAAAAGTAAACTGAGTCATAGCCATACCACCCTTTTATGGATAAGTCTATTTTACCATAGACGTAACTGTTCAGCAGGCCTGACGAAAGTGCTTTTTCGAGGCAGCAACTGGCTGATGTTTGAACAGTAACCCCGATTCTGTTACAGTTCACGGGGCATCCCGGTGCGTAGCAAAAAGACCTTCCATCAGGGCGCATTCGAATTTGCGCGCCC
>OMTP01000188.1 GCA_900313955.1 uncultured Lachnospiraceae bacterium
CCTGCTTTTGCGGCGAAAATTACTAAGTGAAGGAAGAAGGCCTTTGTGCGAAGCGCCGAAGTGACCCACCCGTGAACAGTAACCCCCATCTTTCCGCATTAGTTACTGATCGTCTTTGCCATCAGAGTCATCCTCCTCCGGTTCATCAAAAGTGTAGGCATCGTCATAGCCGTCCTCGTAGTCCTGATCCTGTCTGGATGTTTTCGTTGTCTTCTTTTTCCTCCCTTTTCCGATCAAAGTGATGATCAGGAAGATGATCACAAAGAAGATGATGCCTGCCCCGGCTGCCAGGGTCACCGGATCTGCATTGGTGATAAGCTCCTTAACATTGCTGATACTGGGGCTCCCTGTTTCCTCGGTCGGTTCTACAGATGTAGAGCTGTTCGCCTCCTCGGAAGCGGTCCCTGTATCCTTCAGCGGATCCAGCTCGGACTCAACTGCTGCAGCTTCTGACTCTGCCTTTGTCCGCTCTGACTCAACTTCCTTGGCCTCTTCGTTGCTCATGAGGGACAGAAGATCCCGCTCATCAACCTGGTTGAGAAAATAAACATTGTTCTGACCGGTCGTGGACTTGTCGACGATCAGGTAGAAGTACTGCCTATCCTTGGTTGTGATGGTGTAAAAGACCTTGCCGGATTCTGTGGTGATGTCGTCAACAAGTGTCATATTGCCGGAAGGTGTGAGAGACGTGTTGCTGTTGTCCGCGTAGGTCGTTGTCCCAGCAGTACTGCTGCCATATTTGGTAGTCCCGGCCGTGCTCGTTCCTGTCGTACCTGAAGCAGGGGTATTGTTGGTCGCGCTGTCTCCGTTGACTCTGGCCTCAGTTGTGCCAGACGATGCTGATGTGGCTGTGGCATTTTCTTCTGTGCTGTCAGCCAGAAGATCCACAATGCCTCCCTGAACGGTGTTGCCATTTGCTGTATCTGCAAGTGTAGGCACGGTCAGCATGCCGAGCGCCAGTGCAATGCAGAGAATTCCTGCTGCTGTCTTCGTCTTTTTCATTTAGTTGTCCTCCTTGTTCGGTGTGTTGGTTTTGGTGTAATGAATGAGATCGGCGACCTGCTCAGGCGTCAAAGTCAGGGCATGAACCATGCCCAGGATGTCCGTATCACAGGCCTCTTTATACTGCTTCTAAAGGATCTTGATGCGGTTGTTCAGAGCGTCGCGCCGCTCAATAGAGCGATCCAGATCCTCCTTGATTTTCTGTCTGCTTCGCATAAATGTCTCCTTTCATGACGGACTCGGGAGTCTCCCAAAGCCCAAAAAGTGCTGTTGAAAATACGGTGTGTTGATGCTGGAAATTTTGATCGGGTTGCCGGCATGGATCATCATCCCGTTTCCGAGGTAAATGCCCACGTGCGAGGCCCCTGATGTGTTGTAGGTGTGCTGGAAGAGAATGAGATCTCCGGGCTTTGCATCTTCTCGCGATACTCTGCCGGTCATCTGATAGAGCTGCTGTGCCGTGCAGCGACCGATGGACCAGCCGTTGCCGCTGTGGTTGATGACCCAGGAGACGAAGCCTGAGCAGTCGAAGCTTGTGCTGGGAGTGGATCCTCCCCAGACGTAGGGCTTTCAGCTTGTCCTCCATACCGCTGATCACGCTCTCGGAGATGGCGGTGTCAGCCGTGATGACGCCTGCGCTCTGCCCGATCACGTACTGAGCCAGATCAAAGACAGCCATGACGATGTTGAAGGTGTTGGATACGATGATGGCGGCGATTGCCGTCTTGAAGACCCATTTGAAGAGGATCCAGATGTCGAGGTTTGCCAGGTTGTTGCTCTCCGTCACGAGGCGGATGAGTTCGTAGCAGGCGACAAAGGTGAGAACGATGCCCGCGATGGGCATGATCACGGTGTTGGTCATGTTCTGGATGAGGCTGAAGATGCCCGGCTGAAAGTCGGCGGGGGAGGTGCCTACCTCCCCTGCGATCTGCCCCACCTGTTTGTTGACCGAGTCGAAAAGGCCTGTGAAGTTCTTCATTGTGCCCGCTATAAGTAAGTTCTTGAGCCACTCGGTGATTTTGTTTAACAGTGCTTCCAATAAAGGTCACCTTCTCTCTTCAGTGAAGAAGTGTTGACAGCATCGGGACCAGGGTTGTGCCAATGATGATGACTCCGCCTCCGGCGACCATCTGCTTGATGCCCTGGGACTTCGACGCAGGATTGTCTCCGCCGTAACCTTCCATGAGGTTGATGCCGCCCCAGACCAGGAGACCTGCCCCCAGGGCGATGACGATTGTCTGTAGTAATGTGATTGCTGAGGTCCAAAAAGCCATAATGTTTTTCCTCGCTTTCTTTGCATGAAAAAAGCCGCCTGTCTCAGCATTTTCTTTGAGATAAGCGGCTTGTGAATGGGTTCCATATTTAGTTGTTGGAAACGCCCGGGCTGGCGCGGGCGGGGTGAATCTTATTTCCTGTCATGATTTTTCTCCTTCCATGTTCACCACCTCATATTCATCGTTTGGATACAGCTTCAGATAAGCATTTTCATCATCTCCTCTTCATAAAAATAGCGATCAACATCTCTCTGTTGATCGCTTCCCATTTACACCATTCCATTTTCCAAATCAACTCCATTCCTGAGATTCATGCTTCCAAGTTTTCTCATACGTAGAGTTGTTCCTTATTGCGTTTACGACCGGATTCAGAAAATTTTTTATCTGATCCACCGCATCCTGAAATTCTATTTGTTTCATAACGCTTTTTCTTTTCAGAAACCCTCTCCATCTTGAAGCTCTTACAGGATCCTCGCAGAATCCAGCTTCAAAAGCCGCAATCCTGTCAAGACGCGTATTCCTGTGTTGAAATGTCTCCTGAACTGCCGACTGCAAGGTTTTTCCGTTAAAATCTTCCCTCATAGCAATTGAACAGATGTCATAAAAATCCTTCATTCTTCCATTGACTTCGCCAAGGCTGACAATTGCCTCAAACTTTTCGGCAATAATTGATTCCATCGAGTAAGCATACAAATGTGCTGCATCATCGTCGAGCAGGGTCGGATAATCCATTTTTATTCGATCTGGATAAATAATGTCCCCAAACCCTATATCTATACTGACTGGAATTCTCGTGCGATCGAGCAGTGCAATTATGGATACATTCAGGCCATGATACTTCTTAAACTCTGTGATGTTGGCGACCTTTAGCGTATCGAGGTTAAAAGCAATCGGATCATCACAGGACTGACTAAAAATCTCCCGGAACGCATCCGCCATTCTCTCAGCAGTATTGCTGATCCTAGATCCTAAGAGATCGATATCAGTTGTAGCTCTTGCAAAATCTTCTGTATAAAGTCCATACAACAGAATGCCGCCTTTGAGCGTAAAGCTGTCCGCATACTTTGAGATGGATATCCTATACAGAGTGCGCTCCAGAATATAAACCGTAAAAACATCCTGAACAATACGATTGTTTTTCCTCGCATAATTCTTTAGCCGTTCTTTCACTGATGTTGCATTCTTCATAGAAGTACCTCCAGATAGCTTCTCAGTGTAGATTCAACCTGAAGATGCCTAGCATAATCTATCAGCTTGTTAAAATCTCTATCAGTTCTTTCAATATAATTTTTTACAACTTCCATAGCTGATTCAAATCCAAGTTTGTTACGATGATATACTACATCACAGACGGTTTTCTCCGGATCATAGACCCGAAACGAATTCCTGCTTTCCTCAATATTTACAATACCAATTTCATATCTGAGCTCCGACATTCTATAAAATCTCATTGCCGGCCAATCTGGCCCTTCTGGAACTCTGGCACTTCGGGGTATAGCTACATCAATCCATGCAGGCCTCTCTGAGGACAGTTCATGATAAACAGCCGCACTGATCAGACACACGACTCCATCCCTGGCATATACAGGTACTGCATAAAAGTCATTAATTTCACCGGAATAGTTCAGGTTCTCGTACCATCGGCGGTTTACATTCGAAAGGGTACCATCGCTTACCATCTTTCTGATTTTATAATTCGAGAAGCCTGCTTCATGCAACTCTTCTGAGGAAATAAATTGCTTATCTTGTAGCACAGCTATCATGATCAACACCTCCCAGAATGATTTTATTTTATGCTTCCAACTTTGTAAAGATGGAAGCATAAAATAAAGTAAAGAAATTACTGACAGGTTAAAGCTTACTCCTGTTTCGCAGCTCATGAATTGCTTCTTCATTGATGTCTATCTTTCCCGAGGATGCAAGAAAGTTTTCTTTTGTCTTCGCTGACTGCTTATGCTCTTTATTTCTTTCACTGACTACTCCCACGGGCAAGCCCGTGGGGTTCTTTTTATGATGATTGCCTGTTCTCGTGCATCATTTGCAGACTTTGGAGAAACAGGTTTACTATCAGAGAAAAAGTTCTTTACAGCCAGGCAGCCCAACGGCCACATTTGCGGCT
>OMTP01000168.1 GCA_900313955.1 uncultured Lachnospiraceae bacterium
GCGCTCCGGAAGAAGGCCTTTGTGCTCCGCGCCGGGGTGCCCCGTGAACTGTAACCCACGAGGAGTTACAGTTCTCACGTCGGCCAACATGCGCCATGTGGAAAGCACTTCCGGAGTGGATCCTCACGGGGATGTCCGCGGAGGAAGTGCTTTCCACATGGCGCCCTGACTGACCCGTGAACTGTAATCACGAAGATAGCTCTTCGCCGCTGTGATATAATGTGAATGTACACGGTACCCCAGATCAGTGACACTCTGTGGGACTGGAAACCGGCAGGAGGAATCATTCATGAAAAAAGTGGACTTCAGAAACGGAACCATTGTTCAGAACATACTTCAGACAGCTCTTCCCATGCTGGTTGCTCAGGTTCTGACCCTACTGTACAACATAGTGGACCGGATCTATATAGGAAGAATCCCGGAGGTGGGAACAGAGGCTCTGGGAGCTGTCGGTTTCTGTTTTCCTCTTATTATCGTAGTCACCGCTTTTACCAACATGTTCGGCATGGGCGGTTCACCGCTCTTCTCCATGGCGCTGGGACGCGGAGACAAGGATAAGGCGTCCGCTATTCTCAATACTGCCCTCAAGCTGCTGGTCATATGTGCCATTCCCCTGATGGTTCTGGGGGAACTATTCGCAGAACCTGTCCTGACTCTGTTCGGGGCAGGAAAGGAAGAGTTGGCCTTTGCTCTCCCTTATCTGAGAATTTATCTGACCGGGACGCTGTTCTCTATGGTTGCCACCGGAATCAATCCCTACATCAATGCGGAGGGCTACTCCCTCTATGGTATGGCAACGGTCACCGTCGGAGCAGTGGCTAATCTCCTGCTGGATCCACTTTTCATCTTCGCATTCGACCTCGGTGTAGAGGGAGCGGCGATCGCGACTGTCCTTTCTCAGTTTTTATCCATGCTGTTTGTCATACATTTTCTGAAAAGTCCGGGAAACGAATTTCCTATTCATCTTGTCCACACTGCGGATGGGAAGTTTTTCCCTTATGGCAAAGATATCGCCGGTCTTGGAACCGTCCCCTTTATTATGCAGATCACGAATTCCCTGGTCAATATCGTATGCAACCAGATGTTGATGCAATATGGAGGGGCTCTTTATGTGTCCGCAATGACGACAGTCAGTTCCGTCCGTCAGATCCTGGATACCCCTGTTATGGCGATCACAGAAGGTTCGTCCCCATCCATCAGCTTTAACTATGGGGCGAGACAGCCGGACCGGGTCAGGAAGTCCATCATGGTCATGACATTCATGGCAATTCCCTATACCGCAGTCATCTGGCTTCTGATCATGGTAAAGCCGGATCTTTTTATCCGAATCTTCACTACAGACCAGAGTCTGATCGAGGTCGCAGCACCTGCGCTACACCTGTATTTTTATGCTTTTATCTTTCAGTCACTGCAGTACAGTGGGCAGACGGTCTTTAAAGCTCTGAACCAAAAGAAGCAGGCAATCTTCTTCAGCCTCTTCCGCAAAGTCATCCTTGTGGTTCCTCTCACTCTCCTTCTTCCGGGAGTCTTCCATCTGGGGACCGACGGAGTCTTTATGGCAGAGCCTATATCCAATTTGATCGGCGGAAGTGCCTGCTTCCTGACTATGATCCTGACCATGAAGCCGGAACTGAAGAGAATGAGAGACCATCCAGCCCGGGATACGGATAAAGCATGACACCATCCGATTTCTTGTTGTCGAACTATTGATGCAGATCAAAAAATCGCCAAAAGTTGTGCTTCCAGATCATAGAGCAAGCCCGGAGATCCGTTTAAATGCGGGATTCCCGGGCTTGCAATTTTCATTCGAACTCTACGCTGTTAAAGTGACTTCTGGTGTTAAATGGTTACAAACAGTACTTCTGATTGTTTTTCATTTCATCTGATGATGGATATTTCGCGTGGTTTTGGGGTCATCAGGTATCAAAAAGGTATCAGAGAATCATGCCCGTGATACCTGGTCCTTTTCACCACGTCTAAATTGTACCACATGCAGGACATATAAACCAGTGGAAATTTTATTACTTTTGCCTATCGTATGATTCCCTGATCATAAGGAAGTCAAAGTTGTACGGATCCTTTGTTATTGCCTGAGCCAGGTCACTTTCTGCTGGCGGAAGCGTTGCTGAGAAATTGGTAATCGCTTTGCCCTGCCGTTCATACAGATCTGTATCAAGAAAGTTCAACAGTACTGCTCTGGACCAATTGTTATCAAAAGTTTTCTTTACAAAGAACAATGCTTTGTCACGATTGCCCCCACATTTACTCATGATAGCAATTACATGTCCCCAAGGAATATAAAAAACATATTCTTCTGGATTTGTACAATCTGATAATTGAGAAACAAGTTGTTTCGCGAATCCAGGCTGATCCAATTGCGAAGCATCTTGTTTCGTAGTTCCAGCGCTTGGAAAAAGCCTGTAAAACTGATGCATAGATAGCAGATTTCTCGGTGAGAACGATTTAACTTCCGGCAGCTGTTTCTTCAGGTCACGACTGATCTGCTCATAGAAATGGCTGCCCCATGAATACTCCTCTTTTCGAATATCCATATCGTGGCCAAGAGACCAATAGAAACGAAGCATCTCTGAATTAACACTCATTGCTGCCTTAATCTGGCTCTTTCTGAAATTATCCACGATGCCTTTTATCCATTCCTGATATTTCTTATCAGAATTGATCAGCTCATTCATAATAATTGCCCCCTCTGCCTGCTTACAGCAGTTCTCGCCGTTGGCACACTCATCTAGTCTTACCGAAACACACAGACACCTTCTGATTATCCGTTCAGACTCAAATTACTGGTTTCCAAAGGTAACTTCTGCATACCCTTGCTCTTATCCATATACCATCCATTTATCCGGTTTTCGCACTGGAAGACTGGATAGCCTACCTCCTGAATACACTTAATAATTTTACCTTGATAAACTCTGACATGATTCTCCTAACTCTCAGTCCTTGTTCTCATCGTTATTTTGCTTCTGTAAATAGTAGAACTCCTTCTGCGCCTCTATCTCCGCCCGCAGTTCTTCCTCCGTCGGTAGATACAGCTTATATTTTGAGGCAAAGAGCTGCTCATTATCATGCAAGACTGAATATCTGGCAATATCCTCGTCTGTATCGGAGCATAAGACGATTCCCAGTGTCGGATTGTCATCCGGTGCTTTCTTCAACCCGTCATACATCCGGATGTACATATCCATCTGCCCTACATCCTGATGTGTGATCTTTGTTGTCTTTAAGTCAATCAAGACGAAGCACTTTAAAATATAATTACTAACTAATACTTCCCACACCTAAAATGGCGTGAAATATAGTATTTATAACGGTTTTGAGGCCAAAAATAGACTTTCAAGCCTCTGTTAACTGCCCCGCACAGGCTTCCAATGGGGCTCTTAGATACTCTGGCAGGTTGTTGATGAACTGCTGTACAAATTCTGACATCTTTTCATCGGAAAGAGAGAAAAATTCCTTAACTGTTGAAAGCAGCGCAATCATTATCAGCTGCATTGAATGGTCAAAGGTAATCTCCGCTACCTCCTGAGCATATTGGTAGAACAGTTCACCGAGAGATCGATGATCTGTATTTCCACGCTGGAACACACTAAGCATTATATACCTGACGTTAGCAATGGCCAGATGTGCCGTCAGTGAATCAAATGATGGACTCTGGCATTCTTTACAGTATTTGAGGTACTG
>OMTP01000311.1 GCA_900313955.1 uncultured Lachnospiraceae bacterium
CGATGACGAAGGTTCGCTCGCAAGGACAATTCGCCGCTGAGGACATGTTTTTCTATCCGCAAAGAGCCCGTCCTGAACAGTTACAAGTGAGCAGGATAAAAGAAACAGGAGTAAAGAAAAATGGCAGAAGATAAGAACAATTACATCCTGTCGATCAAAGGCATGTCCAAGTCCTTCGGCCGCAACCGGGTTCTGGACCACATTAATCTGAATGTGCGAAAGGGATCCGTCATGGGCCTCATGGGCGAGAACGGCGCCGGCAAGTCGACAATGATGAAATGCCTCTTCGGCACCTACCAGAAGGACGAAGGCACGATCTTCCTCGACGGCAAGGAAGTGAGCTTTGCAGGTCCCAAGGATGCTCTGGAAAATGGCGTAGCCATGGTTCATCAGGAGCTCAACCAGTGCCTGGAGCGCAGCGTGGTCGACAACCTCTTCCTGGGCCGCTACCCGACAAATGGCGGCGTCGTCGATGAGGGCAGAATGAAGAAGGAGGCCTCCGACCTCTTCCGAAAGCTGGGCATGACCGTCAACCTGACCCAGCCCATGCGCAACATGTCCGTCTCCCAGAGACAGATGTGTGAGATCGCCAAGGCAATCTCTTACAATTCCAAGATCATCGTTCTCGATGAGCCGACATCGTCCCTCACTGAGCCGGAAGTCAAGAAGCTCTTCTCCATGATGAGAAAGCTCCGCGACGAGGGAATCTCCCTCATCTACATCTCCCACAAGATGGACGAGATCTTCAATATCTGCGACGAAGTCTCCGTCCTTCGCGACGGCAAGCTGGTCATGACAAAGTCCACCAAGGAGACCGACCTCAACGAGCTCATTGCAGCCATGGTCGGCCGCTCCCTCGACAACCGCTTCCCGCCGGTCGACAACAAGCCGGGCAAGCCGATTCTGTCCATCCAGCACCTGTCCACAAAGTTCGCACCGCACCTGCAGGACATCACATTTGATGTCAAAGAAGGCGAGATCTTCGGCCTCTACGGCCTCGTCGGAGCGGGAAGAACCGAGCTTCTCGAGACCATCTTCGGCGTCAGAACCCGCGCCTCGGGCCGCGTCTACTACGACGGCCGCCTCCGCAACTTCAACAGTGCCCGCGAGGCCATGGATCACGGATTCGCCATGATCACCGAGGAGCGCAAGGCCAACGGCCTCTTCCTCAAAGGCGACCTGACCTTCAACACCTGCATCGCCAACATGAACCACTACAAGCAGGGCATCGCCCTCTCCACGCCGGCCATGTATAAGGCGACATCGAACGAGATCAAAGTCATGCATACCAAGTGCATGGGTCCGGACGACATGATCTCCGCCCTCTCAGGCGGAAACCAGCAGAAAGTCATTTTCGGAAAATGGCTTGAGCGCGATCCCAAGGTCTTCATGATGGACGAGCCGACCCGAGGCATCGACGTCGGCGCCAAGTACGAGATCTACGAGCTCATCATCAAGATGGCGAAAGAGGGCAAGACCATCATCGTCGTCTCCTCCGAGATGCCCGAGATCCTCGGCATCACCAACCGCATCGGCGTCATGTCCAACGGCCACCTCGCCGGCATCGTCAATACCAAAGAGACCAACCAGGAGGAACTCCTCCGTCTCAGCGCGATGTACCTGTGAACCCACGGGGACGTGGCTGCTGGGCTCACTTGTTCAGAAAAATGCGAACAAGTGCCAGCGCAGGAAATGGCACGTGGAATGATTTGATTGGAAAATGTGAACAACTTAGAATAGGAGCATAGAAGTTATGGCTACAAATGGAATTCTTACGGCGGAGGAGGAAGAGAAGCTCCGCCAGCCCATCGACGAGCATGTCGGTGCCATCCAGAAGAAAATCGATGCTCTCCGCGTCGACGGAACGGACAAGGTGAGATACTACAAGAACCACATCGAGCTGGTCAAGTCCGACAAGAATTACACCAAAGAAGAGCAGCAGCAGGTCATCGTCCGCGACAAGACGGAGATGGAGAAGGCCAAAGCTGTTGAGGCGAAAAATAAGGCTGAGGTTGACAGGCTGGTCGCAGAGGCAGAGACGTATTTAAAGGAAAATTACGATTCCCAGTACTATCAGAAGGTCACTGCATCCTGCGAGAGCGAGAAGGCAGAAGCCGAAAAGAAGTACGCTGCCAACCAGGCAAAATTAAAGGCAGAGCATGAGAAAAACCTGCAGGGCCTTTCTGACAAGCAGGAGATCAAGGACGAAAACTACGTCTACAAGAACAGACTCTTCGACGCCAAGATGACCTACGACAAGGATCTGCAGGTCGTCAAGGACAGGAAACACGAAGCATTTGTCTACAAATATCACCTCATCGACAACCTGCGCATGGGCAAGTTTACATTTGGCGAGAACCGCGCCCAGAGCTGGGAGAACTACAAGTACACATTCAACAGAAGACAGTTCTTCCTGAAAAATGGTCTCTATATCGTCATCGTGCTCATTTTCATCGCCCTTGCCATCATCACTCCGGCGGTCAAGCACACACAGCTCTTCACGCTGACCAACATTCTGAACATCTTACAGCAGGCATCGCCTCGTATGTTCCTGGCACTCGGCGTCGCAGGACTCATCTTACTGACAGGTACCGACCTCTCCATCGGACGTATCATGGGCATGGGCATGGTCACAGCGACCATCATCATGCATCAGGGTCCCAACACAGGTATGGTCTTCGGCAAGGCATTTGATTTCTCGGGACAGGCGGCAGGAGCGCGCGTCATTGCGGCACTCTTCTTCTGCGTGCTCTTCTCGACGATCTTCACATCGATCGCGGGCTTCTTCACAGCCAGATTCAAGATGCACCCCTTCATCTCGACCATGTCCAACATGCTGATCATCTTCGGTATTGTTACATACGCGACCAAGGGTGTGTCCTTCGGTGCCATCGAGCCGACCATCCCGGCCATGGTTATCCCCAAGATCAATGGATTCCCGACCATCATCCTCTGGGCCATTGCAGCCATCGCAATTGTCTGGTTCATCTGGAACAAGACAACCTTCGGCAAGAACCTCTACGCAGTCGGTGGTAACCCCGAGGCAGCAGCTGTCTCCGGTATCTCCGTCTTCGGCGTCACCTTATGTGCCTTCATCATGGCAGGTATCCTCTACGGCTTCGGCAGCTGGCTTGAGTGTATGCGAATGGTCGGTTCCGGATCCGCAGCCTACGGACAAGGCTGGGATATGGACGCCATCGCGGCCTGCGTCGTCGGCGGTGTCTCCTTCACAGGTGGTATTGGTAAGATCTCCGGTGTCGTCGTCGGTGTCCTCATCTTCACGGCCCTGACCTACTCCCTCACCATCCTCGGTATTGATACAAACCTTCAGTTTGTCTTCGAAGGTATCATCATCCTCACCGCTGTCACCCTCGACTGCCTCAAGTACGTCCAGAAGAAATAATGACAACGCCTCCCTTCCTCATAAAAAAACAGCCCCCACACCGGGGGCTGTTTTTTATAGCATGTTTTTCCTGTAGAGGATAATGAGGGCAATGATGCAGCTGACCACCATGGAGATGCAGATGACGGCGAAGCCGTAAGGGCTCGACTGCATGGGAACAGGCACGTTCATGCCCCAGATGCCCCCGATAATCGTCGGAATAGCGAGGACCAGAGTGATGGAAGTCAGGTATTTCATGACGTCGTTCAGGCGGTTGTCCATGATGGTCGAGAGCAGGGTCGATGTGCCTTCGATGATGTCGCGGTAGATACTGGTCATCTCGATGGCCTGCTCATTTTCCGTGATCGCGTCCTCCAGCATCTCGATATTGGTCTCGTCCGCGTGGCGGGCCTTGGCGGCAAGATGCATTTTCTTGAGAACGACGGCGTTCTTTCTGAGGGACGTCGCAAAGTAGACGAGGGAAGACTCGAGTTCGTGCAGGTCCATGAGATCATTTTCCTTCATGGTCTTGTCGTTGATCTTTTCCTCGATGTCGGTCCGGGCGCGGTCGATCCGGCGCAGGCGCCTCTGGTAGTCGAGCGCGATCTGCAGCACCATCTGGCTGGCCATGCGGTTGCGGTGCTCCGTCGAGAAGTTGCGGACGCCCTGGTCGAGGAACTTGGTGAGGACATTGCTCTCCTGGGCGCAGACCGTGATGAAAACCGTGGGCAGCACGATGATGCCGAGCGGGATGGTCGTGTAGCTCAGGCGGTCGTTGCGCACCTCGTCGATGGAGATGTCGATGAGAACGAGCGTGTAGCCCGGCTCCCTCTCAATTCGCGAGCTCTCCTCGTCGTCAAGCGCCGCGCGCACGTCGGCCAGCTCGATATCGTAGGCCCTTGCGACCTGGGCGCACTCCTCCATGGTCGGCCGGGTCAGTTTGATCCAGGCATTCGACGTCGCCTCCTGAATTCTCTTCAATTGTCCATCTTCCGTCTTGTAAATGGTCAGCACAGCGCCACTCCTTTCCCACGTAGTTCATGAAAATGCACAGGCCCGGGGCGGCGGACCTGTGCTGCTGTTTGATCGCCCGTAGCGATTCAGGCGAACACTTGCGGAGAGAAAACATATCCTCGGCGGTGAACTGTCCTTCCGGGCAGGCGATCGTCCCTCCTCAGACTTCTTTTTGAGTCGAGGAGAGACGTGCTTTTTGGAAGCCGGGATGCTCTCCCGAATATTACCGACGGGAAATGTTACTGCAGTCTCTCGAAGGCGTCGGCGCCGTGCTTGCAGAGCGGGCAGACGAAGTCCTTGGGCAGGACGTCGCCCTCGTAGATATAGCCGCAGACCTTGCAGATCCAGCCCTTCTTGCCCTTGGTGGCTGGCTTGGGCTTGACGTTGGCCTGGTAGTAGGTGTAGGTCATGGTGTCCTTGGTCGACATAACACGGGCCTCGTCAATGGTGCAGATGAACATGCCGTGGGAGCCCATGTCGACGTACTGCTCGACCTTGAGGGCCATGACGGCGTTGATGTACTTCTTGAGGAAGACCAGTCCGTTGTCGGTTCTCAGCACTGGAAAATGTTCGAACTTATCGACGTCGCGTCCGCTCTGGAAGCCGAACTGCTTGAAAATGGTAAACGGCGCGTCGACGCTGAGGCAGTTGACGTTGAGCTTGCCGGTCGCTTTGATGACGTCGTGGGTGTAGTTCTTCTTATTGATATTGACAGCGATGCGGGTCGGGTTCTCGGCGATCTGGATGACGGAGTTGCAGATCATGCCGTTGTCCTTGGTGCCGTCGTTGCATGTGATGACATAGAGACCGTAGCCGATGCGGAAGAGGGCAGTCATGTCCTCCTTGTTGGCCTCGTCGGACTGGGCGACATATTCCATGGTCAGCTCGTCAGCCATCTTGTCGAGACTCATGCGGGAGACCGCATTTACCGCGGACTTGATGGTGCAGGAATTCTTCATGAACTCAAGCGAGCAGCACTCGCCCATCATTTTCTCCATAAGGGACTTGGCCTGCGGAGCCCAGGTGCCATTTTCAATAAATCCAACCGTGCGGTTCTGGAAATTTCTCTCGGTCAGGTGACGGATGTAGGTTGCCATAAATGGGAAAATGCTTCCGTTGTAGGTTGTTGTCGCGAGCACGAGCTTGCTGTAGCGGAAAGCGTCAGCGACAGCGGCCGCCCAGTCGTCGCGCGCCAGGTCGTAAATGACTACCTTGGGGGCCTTTTCTTTCTTGAGCTTGCTGGCCAGGTAGGTCACGGCCTGCCTGGTGTGGCCGTAGACGGATGTGTAGGCGATGACGATGCCCTCTTCCTCGGGCGTGTAGGAGGACCACTTGTCGTAGAGGTCGATGTAGTGGGAGAGGTCGCCGGTCAGGACCGGGCCGTGCAGGGCGCAGATGGTCTTGATGTCGAGGGTGGCTGCGACTTTCAGGAGGTTCTGGACCTGAGCGCCGTACTTGCCGACGATGCCGATGTAGTAGCGGCGGGCCTCATCGTCCCAGGGCTCTTCGACGTCGTTGGCGCCGAACTTGCCGAAGCCGTCGGCCGAGAAGAGAACCTTGTCCGTGCTGTCGTAGGTCACCATGACCTCCGGCCAGTGAACCATGGGGGCGAAGACGAAGGTGAGCACGTGACGGCCGAGCTCGAGCGTGGACTTGTTGGTCACGACCTTTCTCTCAGCTTTGGGGAAGTTGACGAAGAACTGATCCATCATGCCGAAGGCCTGCTTGTTGGAGACGACCGTCGCTTGTGGATAGGCCTTGAGGAAGGCGACGATGCTTGCGGAGTGGTCCGGCTCCATGTGCTGAACAATTAAGTAGTCCGGCTTCCGGTCGCCCAGAACTGCCGCCACATTGGCCAGCCATTCCTTTGTAAAATGCACGTCCGCTGTGTCCATGACGGCGATTTTCTCGTCCATGATCACATAGGAGTTGTAAGCCATGCCATTCGGGACCTTGTACTGGCCCTCGAAGAGGTCGACCTGGTGGTCATTGACGCCGACATAGCGAATATCATCTGTAACTTCCATACTGCGTACTTCCATTATGTAATGTACCTCCATGCTTGCTTTCCATAAGATACCACCATTTTACACCATAAGCGCCCGGCGAGAAAGAAGGTTTACGGGAAATTTACACAAAGCGAGGCCTCACTCCCAGGGGTATGGACTTTTTACTGAAAACTTGGTAGAATCCATAGCGAATTAATGTAAGGAGGGAAACTATTATGAAGCTTGTTTATGATGTGGAAGATAAGCCGCCGGTAAGTCAGCTGATCGTCTACGCTTTTCAGCAGGTTCTGGCGATTATGGCGGCGACCATCACGGTTCCGCTCGTTGTCGGAAATGGCATGAGCACGGCGGCCGCTCTTTTCGGCGCGGGCATGGGCACCCTGGTTTACGTTGCTTTTTCCAGGCGCAAGAGCCCGGTCTTCCTCGGTTCGTCCTTTGCTTTTATCGGGTCCATGTCGGCTGCATTTGCCGGAGCCGTGAGCGCCCAGGCCGGCTTCTTCGGTCTCATTCTCGGTGCCGTGTTCGCGGGCCTCGTCTACGTCGCATTTGCCTTGATCATCAGAGCCGTCGGTGTGGGCTGGGTTGACAAGCTGATGCCGCCGGTCGTCATCGGACCGACCGTCGCCATCATCGGCCTCTCACTGTCCGCGTCCGCCATTTCCAACCTGAAGTCCTCATCTTCGACGGGAGATAACACCCAGTGGGCGATTCTCTGCGGCCTTGTCGCGCTCCTCGTGACCATGCTGGCAAGCACCTATGGCTCGAAAAATGTCCGCATGATTCCGTTTATCATCGGTATCCTGGCCGGCTATGCCCTGGCTATCGTCATGACCCTCATCGGCCGCGCGACGGGCGCTGAGAATCTGCAGATCGTCGACTTCACGCCCTACACGGACCTTGTCAAGAACGGCGTCACGCTCTCGACCTTCCTGTCCGTCCCGGATTTCACGATCGTCCACGCCCTCCATGGCATGAACGAGATCACGCCGGCCTACATCGGCACCGTGGCAGCGGCCTACATTCCTGTCGCCTTCGTCGTCTTCGCTGAGCACATCGCCGACCACAAGAATCTCTCCTCCATCATCGGCAGAGATCTTCTGAAGGAGCCGGGCCTCGACCACACGCTCCTCGGCGACGGCGTCGGCTCCATGGTCGGTGCATTTTTCGGCGGCTGCCCCAACACAACTTACGGCGAGTCCATCGCCTGCGTCGCCATCACCAGGAACGCGGCAGTCTCGACCATCATCGTCGCGGCCATCGAGTGCATGATCATTTCCTTCATCAGCCCCTTCGTCGCCTTCATCTCCTCGATTCCGGCCTGCGTCATGGGTGGCGTCTGCGTGGCCCTCTACGGCTTCATCGCCGTCTCCGGTCTCAAAATGATCCAGCACCTTGATCTCGACGAGAACCGCAACCTCTACGTCGTCTCGACCATCCTGGTCTCCGGCATCGGCGGCCTCTCACTCACCTTCGGCAACGTGACCATCACATCCGTTGCCTGTGCCCTCATCCTGGGCATCATCGTCAACAACGTCCTCGCCAATGGTACAACCAAAGACGACGAGTGATTTTTCCGGAAAATGTAACTGGCTCCCCCGGCATCCCTTTCTGCAAGGACGCCGGGGGAGCTTTCTATGCGCGGAAAATGACTTACTCCCCCGACAGTCCCGGAAATACGGCGTGCCGGGGGAGTGAGGGACTCATCCGTTGATATCTTTGAGTAACTTGTGCTTCCCCCCGACCGACTCGTAGACGCGAATCTCGCAGTTCCTGGGGTGGGGATGCCAGCGGATGCCGTTTGGCCGGTCCTCCATATAGCCGCACAGAGCCCGGATAATGCCGCCGTGGCAGGTCACGAGGACATTCTCATAATCCTTCTGCTCGAGTTCTCTTAAGAAAGAAGACGAGCGCTCGACCATGGATGAAATCGGCTCCACCGTCCCCGGTACAGGGAAGACATTGGGGGCGAGCCAGTAGAGCGTCATGGCCGGTCCGAGAAGATAATACTTCTTCTTCTCATAGTTTCCGAAGTCGACCTCAATCAGGCGCTCGTCGACAATCACCTCATTTTCCGGCACGCCGCCGATGATCGCCGCCGTCCTCATCGCCCGGGAGAGGGGAGAAGCATAGACAGCGTCGAAGTGGACATCTTCAATCTTTTTATGCGCCTCCTCCGCCTGCCGAATTCCCGTCGCGTTCAAAGGCGCATCCGTCCGCCCCTGCATAAGTTTTGCGTGGTTCAGGTCCGTCTGCCCGTGTCTCGTGATCCAGATCTTCATCTTCACTACCTCCTGCCATATCGATATCCCTTATCATACCGCGAAATCGCCCGCAGGGGAACCCGGGAACCCACCGGGCCTCCTAAGGCATAAAAAAAAGGTGTTACTGTTCACTCGTCAGCCAGTTGCTGCCTCGAAAAAGCACTTCCGGAGTGGACCTTTGAGGGGTGGCCGCGAAGGAAGTGCTTTTTCGGGACAGTTCTGGGTGCCCCGTGAACTGTAACAAAAAAAGCTCCGGCTGGCAGATCCGGAACTTTTCTTAAAAGGGAAGGAGTTTTGCGCTTTGAGCGCTCGTATGAAAAAGAAAAAGTATTGTTTAAGTTCTCTTGAACTTATGCTTATAAGATACAGGAAAAGTTTGAAGAAAATGTGACCTAATTCGGAAGGATTTGTCAACTTTCGGAGGAAAAAGTATTTGACAATTTAGAAAATGCATGCTATTTTAGCATACATAAAGCAAAGGCGCATTGTCGACTGAGGGGTCAGACAGAGCGCTTTTTTCTTTGCTTTGATGAAAAGTAACTGTTCAGGGCCCGACGGAAAGGTGCGATAAAAAAGGCACTTCCTCCGCGGCTCTACGCTCCGCTTCGGTCGGCTGCTCTTCGAACGTCCACTGGACGTTCAGCGC
>OMTP01000073.1 GCA_900313955.1 uncultured Lachnospiraceae bacterium
TGCGGAGAGAAAAACATGTCCTCAGCGGCGAATTGTCCTTGCGAGCGAACCTTCATCATCGATCAGGCCTTCTTTTGAGCCGAGGAGGACATGTTTTTATCGAAGCAAAAGTGCCCTCCTGAACAGTTACGCTCTCCTTAGAAAAAATGAGCAGAGGATGTATTTTTCTGGAAGTCTCGCTGCCTGAGAGCAGTAACCTTTGATCTCCGCGCCCGCCGCATTTCCTTACTGCGTGAGTTCCTCGAGCGTGACCTTTTTGCCGTCTCTCCAGAGATGGTCGAGGGCATAGAATTCTCTGGCTTCCTCGTCGAAGATGTGGATAACAACGCCCTTGTAGTCAATGAGGGTCCAGTTGCCGTTGCGGTGGCCTTCGACATGATCCGGCACAAAACCAGCCTCAGCAGCCTTCTGCTGGACGGCGTCGCTCATGGCGTCCGTCTGGCTCAGGTTGGTTCCGCTCGCGATAACAAAATAGTCAGCGAGAGGGGAAATCTCGTCGATCTCAATGACCTCAACATTGACAGCCTTCTTTTCTTCAAGTGCCCTGACAGCGATGGCAGCCAGCTGTCTGCTCTCTTCTTTTTCCATCATTTCCTCCTGAATAGTTAGGATATTTGTAACGATTCAGGACGGGCTCTAAGCGGAGTGAAAACACGTCCTCAGCGGCAAATTGTCCTTCCGAGCGGACCTTCGTCACTCCTTGGGCCTTCTTTTTGAGCCGGGGAGGACGTGTTTTTCACGAAGCAAAGCCGCCATCCTGAATAGTTACGGATATTTAAAGTATCTGGTGACAGGCACCCGTCAGTCTCTCCGGTCCTCGTGCACTTCCTCGTAGAAGGTGAAGGCTTCTTGGGTGTTCGAGTCGATGTCACCTTTTTTGGAATTGAGATAGAGGAGCATATCCTTCAGTATCTCATAGCAGCACTCATCGAGATTGCGGAAGGCGGCCCGGCGGATCTCCGGCAGATGCTGGGACTTGTTGCGGCGGGGCTCGATGTAGTCCGCAATAAAGACGATCTGCTCGAGCGGAGTCATGCCCGGACGGCCGGTCGTGTGGTAGGTGATGGCGTCGAGAATGGCCGGGTCCGTCACGCCGTACTTTTCTTTTGCGATGTAGGCGCCGACCTTGGCGTGCAGCAGAAAAGGATTCTCCCGCTCGACATCCGTGATGGGAATGCCGTTTTTGTCACAGATCTTGATCTTCTTCTGATCAGAAATGCACTTTGCACAGTCATGCAGAAGGCCCGCGCACTCTGCCTGCATGAGGTTGACACCGTGAGCCATAGCCAGGGCCACACTCATGTAGCGGACTCCCTGCGTGTGATACCAGCGGTTCTGGTCGATGTACTTGGCAAGCCGCTTGTTCATGTCTTCCAGATCGTATATCTTATCTTCGTAACCCATCTTGTCTGCCAGACCCCCTTTTTCCTCTTCCTAGCGATAACGGACAAACATCTTGTTTCGTAAAAGTACGTCCTCAGCGGCGGATTTTTTTCCGAGCGGACTTCTGTCTCTCATCCGTCCTTCTGCCCCCGCCTTCATGGACGTATGTTCGCGGGGCGAGCATGCGCTCCCGATTCGTTTCTCGTGATTTTTTCCTATGAACCCACAAGATACGTCCCCGTGGGTTCATTTCTGCCTGTAGATGCCATGCTCTTCGATAAACGTGTGGACGCTTTCCGGGACATAGTAGCGGATGGAGCGGCCCTCCGCGACCCAGGAGCGGATCATTTTCGAAGAGCAGTCGATGTTCTCTGAGTCCATCTTCTCAATGGAAGCGCCATATTTCTCGCGCACGTGCTCGATTTGGGCGTCCAGGCGTTCCTCCGGCGTATGGTTGCGCGTCGCGACGACCAGGGTGCAGGCGTTGCAGATCCTCTGAGGATTGCGCCATAAATCAAAATCAAAGAGCGAATCAGCGCCGATGATAAAGAAAAATGAGTCCTCCGGGTGCATTTTCTTCAGCGTCTCAAGTGTCCGGTAGGTGAAGCTGTACCCGTCCTCCGTCATCTCGAAGTCCGAAATCTGAAAATGCGGGTTGTCCGCGATGGCCATCTTCACCATCTCGAACCGCTCCTCATTTGTCGCCCTGCCCTCTCTGTGCTGTTTATGCGGCGGATTTCCCGCCGGCATATACACCACCTGATCCAGATGAAACTGCTCATAAGCCGTCTCACCCAGAATCAAATGCCCGATATGAATGGGATCAAACGTCCCGCCCATCAGTCCAATGCGCATACTTCACTCCTTTACGCACGGGGCAACACAATCCTCTTGTTCTCGTCCTTGCCCTCGCGGTACAGCACAATCTTTCTACCGATCACCTGGACCACCACAGCATGCGTGCGCTCCGCGGCGACCTCGGCGATATTGTGGATATCTCCGTCGCAGTTCTTCTGCACGGAAATCTTGATGAGCTCTCGCCTGGCCAGCGCCTCATCAATATTTTTTGTATTTTCAGGCGTCAGAGACTCCTTGCCAATGAAGAGAATCGCGTCCTCCTTCATGGCAAGACTTCTCAGGTATGCCCTCTGTTTACTCGTCATTTTCCTCTTCTCCTAACGTATCATCTGCATAATACTCAAACTGCTGGTTGTAGAAGCGAACCGTGTCGCCGTCCTTCACGCCCATCGCTTTCAGCTCCTCGCCTATGCCGGACTTCCTGAGCCACTCGGTGAAATAGCGGAAGCCCTTCTCGGAGGCAAGGTTGGTGTAATCCAGCATGCGCTCGACTTTGGGTCCCTCCACGGCGTAGACCTTGTCGCCGTCGCGGTTGGTCTCGATCTCGATCGTGTAGGGGAGATTGACGTCCGAGAGCTCCTCCGACGGAAAATACTCCTGCTCATAGTATACCTGCTTGGGTGCGGATGTAGCAAGGAGTTTACGAACTTCGTCCAGAAGTTCTTTGACGCCCTGGCCTGTGACGGCGGAAATGCCGAAGATCCTGTATTTGTCCCCGTAGGCCTCTTTGATGCGGTCAAAGGGGTTCACGCCGTTTTCGTCCGGCTGGGCAACATCGACTTTGTTGGCTGCGATCAGCATGGGCTTCTTCATGATGTCCGGATTAAATTTTTCGAGCTCCTCGTTGATGACGCGGATGTCGTCGACCGGGTCGCGGCCGTCGAAGGAGGCCGTGTCCACAAGATGGATGAGAACCCTCGTGCGCTCGATGTGCCTGAGGAACTGATGGCCCAGCCCCACACCCTCGGAGGCGCCCTCGATGAGGCCCGGCATATCGGCGATGACGAAGCCGTCCCCGTCCTCAAAGGTCACGACGCCCAGGTTGGGGTCGATCGTGGTAAATGGATAGTTGGCGATCTTGGGGTCAGCGTTGGTCACGCGGGACAAAAATGTCGACTTTCCGGCGTTGGGGAAGCCCACGAGTCCCACGTCGGCTACGGTCTTGAGTTCCAGTGTCAGGTCCAGTTCCATGGCAGGTTTGCCGGGCTCCCCGTACTGGGGCGCCTGATTGGTCGGGGTCGCGAAGTTCATGTTGCCCTTGCCGCCGCGGCCGCCCTTGAGGACCGTGACCTTCTTTGTATCCCCGGACATGTCGGCGATGACCTTGCCCGTGTGCTCCTCGCGAATGATGGTTCCCTCCGGCACCTTGAGGGTAATGGACTCGCCGTCCGCTCCGTGACAGCGGCGCTTTCCGCCCTCTGCCCCATCGGTCGCCTTGAATTTATAGCGGTGTTTGTAGAAAAAGAGAGTGTTCATCGCGGGATCCACCTCAAAGATGACATCGCCGCCGCGGCCGCCGTCACCGCCGTCCGGCCCGCCGTTGGCTACGAACTTCTCCCGGCGGAAAGAGACATGGCCGTCGCCGCCCTTGCCGCTTCGTATATGAATTCTTGCAGAATCTGCAAACATGACATTTTCCTCCAATGATGACTGGCAGAGGAGGCACCAAAAAGAAACATCCCTTGCGGTACCACCTGCCCAACGCACCTGCATTTTCAAAAAAGAAAGGGGCTGTCTCAAAGACAGTCCCTTTTTGCGCTCAATATACTTTATTCAGCTGCCTGCTCGACAAGCTCGATAGAGCACTGCTTCTTGTCTCTTCCGAGTCTTGTGAAACGGACAATGCCATCAGCCTTGGCGTACAGTGTGTCGTCGCCGCCGATGCCGACATTAGCACCCGGATGAATATGAGTGCCGCGCTGTCTGTAAAGGATGTTTCCTGCCTTTACAAACTGACCGTCTGCTCTCTTCGCACCAAGTCTCTTAGCCTCAGAATCACGGCCGTTCTTTGTGGAACCGACACCTTTCTTATGAGCGAAGAGCTGAAGATTCATGTTCAGCATATCTTACACCTCCTCAAATTTTACGTCTACATAGGACTTGCCATAGCCCCGTTCAACAGATTCGAGCCCCAGCACCAGAGAATCCATGAGAAGAATTCCCTCGCTCGAGAGCCCCTCCGGGAACCTGCAGGAGAGATAGCCATCTCTCTCTTCCGTCTCGACCTTGTCCTTGGCTAAGTACTCGATCGAGTTGGCACAGTTGATGGTCAGGACGGAAACTGCTGCGCAGACGATGTCCTCACCCAGATCTGCATACCCGGTGTGATCGGATGCCTCAAAACCACGATAACTCACTCCCTTGCGGAAGATCTTCACCGTCGTCATGATTATCCGTTGATCTTATTGATCTTAACTGCTGTGAAGTACTGTCTGTGACCGTTCTTCTTGTGATAGCCCTTCTTAGGCTTGTACTTGTAAACAATAACCTTGCGGTCACGTCCCTGACGTACAATCTGAGCGTCAACAGTCGCATCCTTCACATCATCGCCGACCTTAAGACCGTCGTTAGAAACAGCAAGGACGTTGTCGAAGGTGATATTCTCACCTGCTTCGCCTGCAAGCTTCTCAACGCGAATGATGTCTCCCTCGGAAACCTTATACTGCTTTCCGCCAGTTGCAATGACTGCGTACATGAAGTAAATCCTCCTTCTTCACATTACTCGCCGGATATGGCGGCACAGGCAATCTGCACACTTCTAACCTCTCCGTGCGGCATACTCGAATATATTAGCACATTGAAAGAACTTGCGCAAGCGGTTTTTTCATTTTCTGGCGCACAATTTCCATAATACCGAGCGGCGTGATATCGATGACTTCTGTGTGGATGTGGTCGACGCGCAGGTGCTTCCTCATGACATGAAGAAGTTCATCGATATGGTCCTCATTTTTCATGGAAATAAAGTCGACGAGAATCATGCCGGACAGGTTGCGAAGGCGCATCTGCCGCGCGATCTCCTCTGCCGCCTCAAGATTGATCCGGCGGTAGGTCTCCTCGGGAATGCGGCCGCGAACGCATTTTCCTGAATTAACGTCGATGCTGACGAAGGCCTCGGTCTCCTCGATGACCAGGTAGGCCCCGCTCTTTAAATAGACTTTCTTATTCATAAGGCGGCCCAGGTCGCGCGGCAGTTCATAGAGGTCGGCAAGGCTCATTCCGCCCTTTCCATGGAGAATCGGCATCTCTCCCTGGTTTGTGGAAAATGGCTTCAATGTCTCTTCTGCCGCCGGTATGTCCGTGAAAACCCGGTCGGGGGCTTTGTAGAGATCCCGCGCCATGGTGATGTAAAATGGCTCGGGCATGTAGAGCAGATCGCCGCTCTTTGCACTCTCCGCTTTTTTCAGGATCTGCCGCATCTCCTCCATGAGGCAGTCCAGCTCCTCAAGCACCTCACTTTTTTGCGCCTGAGCGGCGTTCGTCCTCAGTAAAATGCCAAACTCGGAACCGTACTCGTGAGGCACCCATTTTTTGAGGAGCGTCTTCTCTTCGTTGCCAAGTTTTGCCGAAAATGAGATTCTCCCCGGCTTTGACGACACGACGGCGAAGCGGCCGGCCAGACGCAGGTTCTCCGTCACGACCGGCTGCTTGACTCCCGCCGCGTCCTTGGTCACCATGACTGTGATGGGCGTCGAGGCACGCAGCCTATGATTTCTCTCCTCCGCTCTCGTTCCAGTCTTTGTCTCGGCTTTCGTGCCCGGAAGGAAAGTTTCCATCTTGCCGATTCTCACAAAAGCTCCCCCGGTGTTTCTTGCGACCTTCTCGACATAGCCCCTGTAGATTCGTCCGACGAGACTTGGATTCTGTCTGTTGTCTGCTTCCATTGTCAGTTCCGAGAGCATCCGGTCCTCATAGAATGCCGCTGCCAGAAAGGAATGGTCATCAAAGGAGACACTTGTGACTATGAAGTCGTTCATCAATACTACCCTCCTGAAATTGCGCTTATGCATTCATCATCTGCTGTGTGAGCCATGGGGAGGCAACGTATGCGCCCCATGGTTCAGATAGGCTGGCCCAGATCCCCAAGGGAACGAAAATCGCCGTCGAGGAGGTCGGTTCGAAGGAAGGAGAAGCCGAAGCGGTCGTAGTCGATGCCCATAAATGCACAGAGGGCTTCCGAAAACGTCTCGGGCTTCAGATTTTGGGTGCTCCCTGCGGCACAGGTGAGGAAGATAGTCCTCCCCATCGTATATCCCTTTCTTTCAGAAAAAGGTTCGACGCTGGAAGATCCACCCGCCAGGGTCGGAACCCATGGCTTGATGTCGATGACTTTCTCACTCTTTTTTGTCTTTCTCGTCACGGGAATCGCCTGGCGGTCGATGAAGGCGAGGCACTTCTCCGTGAGTGTATCCGCGGAAATCTCCGGGTGAAAGTCATCCCGCATGGCAATTATGTAGTTGGCCCAGCGGACGATGGCCATGGACTTGTCCTCTTTGGTCTCGCCGATACGGCGGGCGGTGAGAATTTTCACACCTTCCGCCTGGGCAGCGTTCATTTTCCGGATCAGCTCCTCGCCGGACGGTGCTCCGGGGAGGGTGGCATTGTCGATGCCGATATTCTTGAGGCGGTAGAGCTCATTTCCCTCGGCAAAAGGATCGTGCCAGGCGAACTCCACCTCAAGATAATCGCCCAGAGACTCCATGCCGACGCCAAGGGGGTCGGCGAAACTCATAAGCAAGTGGGGCGAGAAGCCCGCCGTGTAGACGCCCGGCAGGCCGCTTCGCGTCACGGCCTTCTGCATATACCGCATGAAGTCCAGGTGGCCGACGTAACGGATCGGCCCTGTCTTCGTGAATTTCATTCTTACTTTCATACATGAATCCTTTTTCTTACCCGGATCCTCGTTTTTCGGCTGTTCCGGGGATGCCTTCTACCCAGATCAGCGATTTTTCAGGATCCGGGGGCATTGGGAAAAGTCGGCTTATTTTTGGATCATCCGGGCCGTGTACTCGTTGACGGGAGTTGCGCCCTCGAAGCAGACGCCCTGGCCGAAGGCGCGGGCCCCGCAGCCGGAACAGGCCTGGCGACAGTTCCTGGTGACGACCTGGTCATGGGTGGCGCGAACCCACTCGCGCTTCATGAATTCTTTGGAGACGCCGATGTCAATGAAATCCCAGGGGAAGACCTCATCGAGGCCGCGCTCGCGGACCGTGTAGAAGTCTGGGTCGACGCCGCACGCGGCAAAAGCTTCCTGCCAGATCTCATAGTGGAAGAAATCCGACCAGGAGTCAAAGACGGCACCGTGCTCATAGGCGTAGACAATGGCTTTTGAGAGCCGCCTGTCGCCGCGCGCGAAGATGCCCTCGAGCTCGGTCCCATCGGCCTCGTGCCACTTGTAGTGGATGCGCTTCTGATTCTTCATGGACCGGATCTCATTCCGGACGGTTCGCGCCATCTCGATATAATCCTCCGGGTGGGACATCTGTGCCCACTGGAAGGGCGTAAAGGGCTTGGGGACGAAAAAAGACGTCGAGACCGTAATGTCGACGGCACCCATGCGTTTTTCCCTGGGCACCTCGTCGTAGTAGACTTCGCATGTCTTCTGGGCCAGGTGGGCGATTCCCTTCCTGTCCTCCTCCGTCTCCGTCGGCAGGCCCAGCATGAAGTAGTACTTGACTCTGTTCCAGCCGCCCTGGAAGGCCGAGCCAGCGCCGGTCAGAATCTCCTCCTCGGTGAGGCCCTTGTTGATGACGTCCCTGAGGCGCTGCGTTCCTGCCTCCGGTGCGAAGGTGAGCGAGCTCTTCTTGATGTCCTGGACACGGCTCATGACGTCGAGTGAGAAATTGTCGATGCGCAGGGACGGCAGTGAGACGTTGACATGCTCCTTCTGGAAGTTCTCGATGAGAAAATCCAGAAGCTCAGGCAGGAAGCGATAGTCACTGGAAGAAAGGGAGCTGAGCGACATCTCGTCGTAGCCCGAGGAGGCGATCATCTCCCTGGCGTATCTCCTGAGCGTATCGAGGCTTCTCTCGCGCAGGGGCCGGTAGATCATGCCAGCCTGACAGAAGCGGCAGCCGCGGATGCAGCCTCTCTGGATCTCGAGCACTGCCCTCTCCTGAATCGGCCGCAGAAATGGTACAATCGGGTGCTCCGGATAGGGCGCCGCATCGAGGTCCGGGGCGATGACCCGCTTCACTTTCTCAGGCAGATCGCTGAAAATGGGATGCATCTCGCGAATGGTTCCATTTTCCGCATAGGAGACATCATAAAAAAGAGGCGCGTAGATGCCCCTGATTTTTCCTGCCTCGTGTAAAATGTCCCTGCGGCTGGCTCCATTTTCCTTCATTTTCTTATAGAGGTCCATGAGGTCGTCCATGACGGCCTCGGACTCGCCGATGTAAATGAGGTCAAAAAAGTCGGCGATGGGCTCCGGGTTGTAGGTGCAGGGGCCTCCGCCGATCACGATGGGGTCATCTTCCGTGCGGTCTTTGGCGTAGAAAGGGATGCCGGACAGGTCGAGGATCTGCAGGATGTTTGTGTAGCAGAGCTCATACTGGAGCGTCATACCCAGAAAATCGAAATTCCTCACCGGATCCTGGGACTCAAGGGCAAAGAGAGGGAGCTTTTCCTTCTTCATGGTCTCCATGAGGTCAGGCCAGGGCGAGAAGACGCGCTCGCACCAGGTATCCGGGCGTCGGTTCAGCTGCTCGTAGATGATCTGCATGCCCAGATGGGACATACCCACCTCGTAGACATCGGGGAAGCACATGGCAAAGCGGACATTCACTTCGGCTCTGTCCTTGACGATGCTCCCCTGCTCGCCTCCTATATAGCGGGCCGGTTTCTCCACATTCATGAGGATGCGGTCGCTGAGTCGTGGTTCTAGCATAAAACTCCTATTCTTACGATTTCACGAACGATTCAGGAGGCGGGCAGGGAGTACTTTTGGATACTCCTCCGGATGGAACCCGTTTTATGAATCGTTCCCTGTTTCAAAAGTGCCATAGGGACGGTTCCACACCATCAGGGACAGTTCCTGTGACGCAGCACAGCAGGTGCCGCCAGAACCGCCCCTGACGGGTCAAACGGTCTGAATATTCTTAGTTGTCTGGTGACAGGCACCCGGTTGCGTTCTCGCGGTAGAAACAGGAGCGGTTGCCGGTGTGGCAGGCGGCCCCCACCTGGGTGACTTTGGCCAGCAGGGTGTCGGCGTCGCAGTCGACCCAGATCTCGTGGACGTACTGAAAATGCCCGCTCGTCTCGCCCTTGACCCAGAGTGCTTTTCGGCTTCTGGACCAGTAGGTCATGGTGCCGGTCTCGAGGGTCTTTTTGTAGCTCTCCTCATTCATCCAGGCCATCATGAGTACGTCGCCATTTTCCGCGTCCTGGACGATGCAGGGGATGAGCCCCTGGTCATTTAATTTGAATTTCGAAAATGGTACAGCGTCCCTGAGGACGACCATGCTATGATTATCCATTTGTATCTCCTGAATCGTTCCCTGTATTTTTTGTAACTGTTCAGCAGGCCTGACGAAGGCGCGATAAAAAAGCACTTCCGAAGTGGACCTTTGAGGGGTGGCCGCGGAGGAAGTGCTTTTTTATCGCACCTTTCCGTCGGATCCTGAACAGTTACTATTTTTTTTAGAAAATGAAAATGTGCTCTCGCCTGGGCACGCGTTTTGGGAAAATGCGTCCCCAGGCTGCGTCCCCGTGATTTTATGCGCAGATGAACCCGCAAGCGACGTCCCCCTGGGTTCACAGGCTGCCCTTGGTGGAGAGGACGCCGTGGACGCGGGGGTCGAAGGATGTCGCCATGTCGAGGGCCTTGGCGAAGGCCTTGAAGGAGGCCTCGGCAAGATGGTGGTTGTTGCTGCCCGTAATCTCGCGGATGTGCAGGTTCATGAAGGCGTTGTTGGCGACGGCGAGGAAGAACTCGCGGGCCATCTCCGTCTCAAAGCCGCCGATTCTGTCGACCGTGTAGACAACATTGGTGTCGAAGTAGGCGCGGCCGCACAGGTCGAGGGCACACAGAACCAGGGTCTCGTCCATGGGAAGGGCGAAGGAGCCGTAGCGGCGGATCCCCGCCTTGTCTCCCACGGCCCTGGCGATCGCCTGGCCCAGGACAATGCCCGTATCCTCAATCGTGTGGTGGCCGTCGACATTCAGGTCACCTTTGACTTTGACCGTCAGGTCAAAAAAGCCGTGGCGGGCAAAAGCGTCCAGCATATGGTCAAAAAAGCCGATGCCTGTGTCAATCTCCGCCTTCCCGCTTCCATCCAGGTTCAGCGCCAGATCAATATCCGTCTCCCCCGTCACCCGGTGGATCTGTGCAATTCTGTCTGTATCACTCATAGCTCAGATCTCCTCGTCGAAGCGGACCGCAATGGCATTGGCATGGGCAGTCAGGGACTCCGCCTTCGCGAAGCGGATGATGTCCTCGTGGAGAGGTGCAAGAGCCTCACGGGAGCTGTAGATGATGCTGGACTTCTTGACGAAGTCGTCGACCGACAGGGCCGAGAAGAACTTGGCCGTGCCGTTGGTCGGCAGGATGTGGTTGGGGCCGGCGAAGTAGTCGCCGAGCGGCTCGGAGGAGTAAGGTCCGATGAAGATGGCGCCTGCGTTTTTGACCTTTGTCATTGTCAAAAATGCGTCGACTGTCTCGATCTCCAGGTGCTCCGGGGCGATCTCGTTGACAGCCTCGATGGCCTCATCGAGAGAATCGGTGAGTAAAATGCGGCCGAAGTTCTCGATGGACTTCTCGATGATGTCACGGCGGGACAGCTTCTTTAAGTACTCGTCGATCTCAGCATTCACATCATCGGCCAGCTTCTCGGAAGTCGTGACAAGGATGGGAGAAGCCAGCTGATCGTGCTCGGCCTGGGAGAGCAGGTCCGCCGCCACATAGTGGGCATTGGCCGACTCATCGGCGAGGACAGTGACCTCGGAGGGGCCGGCGACCGAGTCGATGGAGACGTGGCCGTAGACTTTTCTCTTGGCGATGGCGACGAAGATGTTGCCCGGGCCCGTGATCTTGTCGACCTTGGGGACAGACTCCGTGCCGTAAGCCATGGCAGCGATCGCCTGGGCACCGCCGATCTTGTAGATCTCCGTGACGCCGGCGATGTGGGCCGCAACCAGAGTCGTCGGCGTCACCTTGCCGTCCCTGCCCGGAGGCGTGCACATGACAATGTGGGGGACGCCGGCGACATGGGCCGGGACCACATTCATGAGAACCGTCGATGGATAGGCGGCCTTGCCGCCCGGGACATAGACGCCCGCGCGAAAGAGCGGCGTCACCCTCTGGCCCAGAACCATGCCGCTTTGCTCAGTCATGAACCAGCTCTCCTGCCTCTCGTGTTCGTGGAAAGCGCGAATGCGGGCCTCCGAGTGGCGGATGGTCTCGACAAGAGCCGGGTCGACTGCATCGTAAGCTTCTTTGATCTCCTCCTCGGAGACCTTGATGGTCTCCTCCGTGAGGACGCATTTGTCGAACTTCTCCTCATAGGAAAAGACAGCCTTGTCGCCATTTTCCTTGACATTGGCAAGAATCTCGTTGACGGCAGCTTCCTGGTCCGGATAGCTGTCCGTCGTTCTTTTAAGCAGGTTCTTCTGGATGGTACCGAAGGATTCTGCCGTGAGCTTAATTTTCTGCATATTAAAGAGCCTCCTTCATGCGGCGGACAAAGTCCGAAATCCGCTCATTTTCCATTTTCATGCTGATGGGGTTGACAACGACCCTGGCGGACAGGGGGCAGACTTCCTCGAGGACAGTCAGTCCATTTTCCCTGAGCGTCGTGCCCGTCTCGACTATATCACAGATGACCTCGCTGAGACCGACAATCGGCGCGAGCTCAATCGAGCCGTTCAGCTTGATGATCTCGACAGTCCTGTGCTTTTTATTAAGGAAATAATCCTTGGCTATGTTGGGGTACTTGGTCGCGACGCGGATCTGGTCGCCCGAGGCGAGGTACTCGCGGGCGCTCTCCGGCCCGCAGATGCACATGCGGCACTTTCCGAAGCCCAGGTCCATGACCTCGTAAATATTTCTTCCTTCCTCGAGGATGGTGTCCTCGCCGACAATGCCGATGTCCGCCGCCCCGTAGGCCACATACGTCGGGACATCCGGTCCCTTGGCCAGGAAATACCGGATCTTCATGTCCGGATCTTCGAAGATGAGCTTCCGTGTGGAGTCATCTTCCGCCTCTTTCGCCTCAATTCCGGCCTTCTCAAACAGCTTTAAAGTCTTCTTAGCAAGCCGCCCCTTCGTGAGGGCGATCGTCAAATATCGCATCTTTTCTCCTTATTCACAAAATGGCTGAACCGACCAACAGGTCTCTGCATTTTTCTATTCTTTATGGATCAACCGAAAAACCAGCACACCACCGGCCTTCATCGTACCCGGTCTGACGGATGTGAAAAGCACATCCGGAGTGGACCTATAGGGGATGTCCGCGGAGGATGTGCTTTTCACATCCCCTGGCTGTATATTCCAGCTTGATCCCCGGCTGCACATTACAGGTTGATCCCCTGCCGGCTCATCGCATTCATCAGCGGGTCGATGTAGAGCCCGACCCCGACGGCCGGCGCGTCCGTCCCGAAGTGGCTGAGGAGGCGGTCGTAGCGGCCCCCCTTGGCGACCGGCTCGCCGGTCCCATAGGTGAACGCCGAGAAAATGATTCCCGTGTAGTACTGGTAGCGGCTCAAAAGGCCGAAGTCGTAGGAAATATAATTCCCGTAGCCCCTCTTTGTGAGAAGGACATCAATCTCGCGCAGCCTCTCAATGGCGTCTTTCGCCTCGACGCCCACAGCCAGCTCCTCCGCCTTCCTGAGGATTTCGCGGCCGCCGAACATCTGCGGCATCTCCGTCAGCGCCTTCTTCACGCTCTCGTGGATGCGTTCGCCCTCGAGGAGCTCGCCGACGCCGAAGAAGTTCTTGTTGGAAATAAGAGAGCGGACCCGCTCGAGTGTCTCCGCGTCAAGGCCCGAGTGGCCTGCCAGAGATTTGAAGTAGTCGACCTCGCCGACAGAAACCTGAAACTCCGTAAGGCCCGCGGCCTTGAGGAGATCACAGATGATGGCCAGAACCTCGGCGTCCGCCTCGGCCGAGCCGTCGCCGATGAGCTCGACACCCATCTGGGTCATCTCCTTGAGGTTCAGACGGTACTCCTGGGAGTTGACATAGGTCTGCCCCTCATAACAGAGGCGCAGGGGCATGTCCTCGGGGCGAAAATGCATGGCGACGGCGCGCGCGACCGACGGCGTGAAGTCGGGCCTGAGGACCATGGTGTTGCCGTCCCTGTCGAAGAACTTGTAGAGCTCGCGGGAGGGCGTCGTCCCTATGTCACGGCCGAAGACGTCGAAATACTCGACAGCCGGCGTCTCGATCTCCTCGTACTGATAGCTGTCAAAGACATCCATGAGGGAAGTCATGAGTTTCCTCTTCTTTTTCATTTCCCCGTTATAGATATCCCGGAATCCCTCCGGTGTGTGAATCTGAAGGTTGTTGTTCATTTTCAATCTCCTCTTTCCAATAAATCCTTCTGCAGACCCTCAAGTATGGGCAGCATGCCCTCGGAGCGCACATCCAGATAATACGCCGGATCCAGTTCCGAGATGCGGAAACTCTTCCTTCCGCCATGTTCCATCCGGCTCCAGAACTCCATCATTTCCCTGAAAGGCATGTAGTAGTACTCATTTCTCGATGTCCATGCGATGAGCAGAAATGCGACCCCTTTCTGCTTCTCAAAGTCCTCCATGAAGCGAACCTGATGGGGATGGAGGTTCTGCAGGGGAAATGTGTCGGCCGCGCATTCTTTGGCGTCGAAGCAGACCGGAATGCCCTGGACAACGCCGACATAGTCCACGGTACTTGCCTGGTCAAAATAGGCCAGTGTGATATGGCGCGTGGCCTTGTCAATGGTGATTGGGGTGATCGGGGTCGGTATCTTCTGGATGAGGGCGAGAGCGTTTCGCCTGTAGTGCTCACAGGTTTCGTTGATCATCTCCTCGAGGGCCGATCCCCGAAGGCCGTGGGTCCATGCCATGTCAGCCCACCGTGCCCATGCGGTCCACAGGCCAGTAGCGGAACATGGCCTTGCCCAGGATGGCCTGTTTCGTCACAAAAGTGTGAACCCAGAAGCGGGAGTCGTTGGACTTGTTCCGATTGTCTCCCATGACGAAGTAGCATCCCTCGGGCACCTTATAGGGTCCATAATTGCCCAGAGGCTCCTCGGGACAGAAGCTGTCGTCGAGCGGCTGGACGGAATTGTTGATGTAGACCTTACCCTCTCGGATCTCGACGGTCTCTCCGGGCAGGCCGATGACGCGCTTAATGAAATACTGTTTGGGATCATCCGGGAACTTGAAGATGATGATGTCGTACCTCTCCGGCTCCTTGTCCCCGCTGTAGGCCAGACGGTTACCGAAGACGCGGTCGTTGGTCATGATCGTGTCCTCCATGGACGCCGAGGGAATCCGGGCGTTGATGAGGAAGACCTGATTGATAACGAGAACCGCAGCCACCACGACGGCGATCATGACAATATAGTCGCGGATCTCCTTGCCGAGGGACGGCTTCTTCTCCACCTGCTCGTCCTTCTCCGCCTCCGGGGCTATCTCTTCTTCGTTTGTGTTATCGTTCATAACTTCTCCTTTTCCTTCTTATTCAATAGCAATCCCATAGGACCTGCATGCTTTTTGAAAATCGGCCGGCAGCGGAGCTGTAAACTCCCGCCCCGCAAGGCGCTCAAACCTGTCGAGCTGATCAGGAAAACCGACGCAGGACGCATGCAGCATCTGGCGGCGGACACCGGTCAGATGAGCAAACGCCTCATTTGCCTCCCTGTCTCCGTATTTGGGATCGCCCAGAATGGGAGCCCCTGCAAATGCGAGCTGCGCCCGGATCTGATGGGTCTTGCCCGTGATGAGGCGGCAGCTGACAAGCGCGACAGGGCCATTTTCAACCAGGACATGAAAATGCGTCTTCATGACGCCGCTCCCTTCTTTCTCCCGCCCGGACAGACGGACCGTGTTGTCCGCTGCATTTTTCTTGTAAAATGTCACCATCTCGCCCTCAGGAACCTGCTTTCCTCTGACCAGGGCAAGATAGGTCTTTTTCACTTCCCTGCTTCTGATCTCCTCGGAGAGGAAGCGGGAACCGGCCAGGGAAGTGCCGCACAGGACGAGGCCGCTCGTGTTCCTGTCCAGGCGGTTGACCGGGGCCGGACGGAAGGCCCGCAGGTCCTCCTGCGTGATCCTCCCTTCCTCGAGGAGGAAGGGCACGAGCATGTCCACGAGGGATGGATCGCCTTTTTTTGCTGGCTGCGTCAGAAGACCGGCCGGCTTGTTGACGAAGAGAACATCCCCGTCACCGTAGACGACATCGAGCTTCTCTCCTGCTTTGGTCTCCCCGGACGGGATCCGGCCATGGAACTTCCCGATGGTCTCCTCCGACAGAAAGAGAGCCACCGTATCCCCTTCCGCCAGAATCTCCGTCCCGGCGGTTTTCTTCTTATTCAAAGTGATGTTCTTCTTGCGCATCATCTTGTAAATAAAGCCCGCCGGCGCCTCTGGAAGATATTTCTTCAGGAACTTGTCGAGGCGCTGTCCCTCTTCTTTTTTCGTAATCGTCAGTGACTGCATGATGCCTCTCTTTGGCGCCTCCCACCGGGCAAAGGAGAATCTTCTGATTTGTCTGGCGGGGGCACCTGAAAACTCACAGAGAAATGTTGAGGGCCGTGAGGCGGATGAGGTCCTCGCGGTCGAGACCCGGATAGGCCTCGCGCGGGGTAAAGGGGATGCCTGCGCGGAGCTCTTTTTCGTGGGCGTTCATGGAATCCATGCGCTCGATGAACTTTTTCTGATCTCCCAGCAAATGGACAGAAACCTTGTTCCAGCCATCGGCCTTCAGGTACCTCTGCAGGTGGTCCTGGGCAAAGTGGATGTCGGTCTTCGGGTCGGTGACGAGTCCCACGACCTCGTTGCCGCAGATGACCAGGCAGTCGATCATGGAATTTTGCTTCTCGTCCGTCATATAGAGCTCGTAGGCAAAGGTGAGCGTCCCTATGTGGGGATCGATCTCCTGGAACTCTTCCTCCGGGATCGACTTTCTCATCATGATCATGACGAGGCCGACAAAAGACAGACAGGCCGGAATGAGGCCGACCATGGCCACAATGGTCAGGATGTTGTCCTTGGTCCCGCTGTAGAGCATGCCGCTCACAAAGATGACGAGCGGAATTGCGAACAGGAGGATCGTGATGAGAAGACGCCGCTTCTTCTCGGCCTTGAAGTAGCCGTAGAGACCCTTCTTCGATTTCAGCATATATTTTCTCCTTTAAAGGGCTATTGTACCATAGAAACGCACGTCTTGCATCCAACTTTTGTAAAGGATTTGTACATTACGCGAAAAAGGTTACTGTTCACGGGGCACCCAGCATCGAGCGACTGGAAAGCGCTTCCTCCGTGGACATCCCCTATAGGTC
>OMTP01000171.1 GCA_900313955.1 uncultured Lachnospiraceae bacterium
GAAGGAAGAAGGCCTTTGTGCGAAGCGCCGAAGTGACCCACCCGTGAACAGTAACAATCCATGGGTTTAATTTACACTTCCCCCAGACTGTTCCTTGTATTTCTCCTCATATCGTTCTAATATTTTAACGAATTCATGATGAGGAGGATATGAAAATGATTGGTGTTGTGGATGTCGGCGGCGGTCTTCGCGGAGTTTACGGAGCAGCTGTCTTTGACTGGTGCCTGGAAAATAAAATCTCTTTTGACTACTGCATCGGAGTTTCAGCAGGCTCGGCAAATATCGCATCCTTCCTTGCTCAGCAGAAGGGAAGAAATAAGAAATTCTATTTGGACTACTCCGGCCGCAAAGACTACATGAGCTTCCGCAACCTGATCACGAAGGGGAGCTTCCTTGACCTCGAATACATCTACGGTGACGCTCTGGCCAACAGCTGCGGGGAATACCCTCTCGACTTTGAGACCATGATCCACTCGAAGAGTACTTTTAAAATTGTTTCGACCAATGCCGAGACGGGGCAGCCCATCTACTTCGACATGCACGACATGGTCCAGGACGACTACGGAGCCATCAAGGGATCCTCCTGTGTCCCCATCGCCGTGAGGGCCTACAAGTGGCAGGGCTACACCCTCTACGACGGAGGCATTTCTGATCCTATCCCTTATGAAAAATGTTTTGAGGCCGGCTGCGACAAGGTTGTCGTCGTTCTGACCCGCCCGAAAGATGACTATCGCGACCCGAAGAAAGACGAAAAATCGGCCAGACTTCTGCAGAGAAAATATCCCAACGCCGCTGTATGCGTCCAGTTTCGCGCAGAGACTTACAACAAAGAACTCAAAAAAGCCCATGCACTCGAAGAGGCGGGCAGGTTACTCATCATCGCCCCCGACGACATCAGCGGCCTGTCCACCCTGAAGCGAGACGTCGTCGCCCTTGAAGGTCTCTATCAGAAAGGCCTCAAAGACGCGGAAGCCATCAGAAATTTTCTGTAACTTTTCGCTTTTTGGATTGTTTCATTCCCCATTCTTCGCTATGATGTTCATAGAAAGAATGGGGTGTTTTTATGAAAAAAGAGATGGTAACATCCATTATTTTATATGGTGCAATCCTGGTCCTCATCGCCTGCATGGCCTTCGGGCCGGCAGAGGGCCGTTCGCCTGAACTGGCCGGGACTGCCGTTCTGGTCGTCATTGCCGTCTGGAAACAGTACAAAAACCTGAAGCAGGCTTCCGTCAATCAGGCCAAGATGGAGGACATGAACCGCTCCCTCCGGGACGAGTCCGAGCATGATGAGCTGACAGGCCTCTTTGACAGGGCTGCTCTCAGGAAAAATTACAACAGCTACTACGACACGCCCCTGTGTACAGCCATGATCGATGTCGACCACTTCAAAGAATTCAATGACACCTATGGTCATCAGGTGGGGGACGCGATCCTGAGGAGGTTCGGAAAAATTCTCAAAAAAAATTTCTCAGGGATGGGAGACGCCTACCGCTACGGTGGAGACGAGTTCCTCATCATGGCGCCTGCCGGCGACGTCCGCGATTTTGAGGAGAGACTTGCCCGCTGCCACGAAGATTTAAAAGTATCTGATCCGGCCATGCTGGCCATTCATCCGACCATGAGCGCCGGCTATCTTGTGAGCCATCCCCATAATGCCGCGGAGCTGCGCGAGGTTCTGAGAATGACCGATGACCAGCTCTATGAGGCCAAGATCCAGGGGCGCAACAGGACATGCGGCGGCACCTACCACAAAGGAGCCTCCGTTCATGCCTCCCGCGAAGAGGGACAGGGGGGACGCCAGGAAGTTCTGGTCGACGGCCTCACGGGATTTGCCAGCCGCGAGGGCTTTTTGAGGCGGGGGAGGAAGATTCTCCGCTTCGAAAAAGAGGAGACAGGGAGAGTCTTTCTCTACATGAGGATGATGGGGCTCGAACATTTTCGTACCGTCTTCGGGTACAAGGCGACAACAGACCTGGTTAAAACATTTTCAGAAGTGCTGAAAGAACAGTTTCCAGGAGCCGTTCTGGGCAGATTTTCCGAAGATGCCTTTGCTGTGCTGACCGTATCGAAGAATCCGGAAGAAGAGTGCCAGGCCCTGATGAGAAGAGTGGCGACGAAAAAGGGAAAGGTCGCCATGTTCACCATTCTCGCCATAGGCATAGCACCCTGCGACGACGGGGAGAATATCGGCGAGTATGCGGACCGGGCAAGATGCGCGGCCAGGCTCGTCGAAGCGGATAAGAGCGGCATTCGTATCTTTGATGAGGAGAGCAGAAAAGGAAAAGAGAAGGCAGATTACATCCTTGGCCACTTCCGCGAGGCCCTGGAGGAAGAGCGCATTCACGCCGTCTATCAGCCTGTTTTCCGGACAGTGACGGGGAAGATCTGCGGCTATGAGGCCTTTTCACGCTGGGAGGACCCTGCTTACGGAACGCTCATGCCCGACGAATATCTGCCGGTGCTGGAGGCGCAGAAGATCGTCTACCAGCTGGACCTCTGTATGGTGCGGCGGGTGTGCAGGGACATCAAAGAGGCGTCCCGCCACAACTTTCCTTACCTGCCTGTCTCCGTCAACGTGTCCGTGTCGGACTTTACGGCGTGCGATATGCCGGAGGCCATGGCCGAGATCTGCCTCGAAGAGGAGATCAGAGAGGAATTTATCCGTGTGGAGATCCGGGCGGAGAGCGCTTCGGGAACGGAATCCCTCTTCACCGAGATCGGGCGTCTCAAGGAAAAGGGCTTCGAGGTCTGGCTCGATCATTTCGGGCGCGACATGGTACCTCTGGCCGAGTTTCAGAGAATTCCCTTCGACCTGATCAAGATCGACATGGGATCTGTCTACAACCTGGCGGACGGGTCAAAGACGAAGACGGCCATCTACGACATCCTTATTTTCGCCAAAGACGAGGGCATTCGAACGATCGGAGAACACGTGGAAAAAGAGGAGCAGCTGGACTTCCTCAGGTCCATCGGATGCGGAGCCGCCCAGGGCTTCTATTTTGGCCGGCCGGCACCCCTTTTGACGGTCATGGGCCCTCAGCCGACATGGGTACCCAGGCATGAGATCATGACAACGAGGCCTTACTACAGAGCGATTGACAAAATCAACCTGCTTGACCTCATCCACAATGACAGGGAGATATCCTCCGCGGTCAGCATCCCCCGCTCTTGCCTTCTGGAGAGGCAGGGCCAGACGTCCCGCATCCTGAATACAGGGTATGATTTCCCGGAATTTCTCATGGATACAGGAAAATGGGCCCACTTCCCCTGGGACGAACTCTTCCTCAGAGAAGGATGGCACGATTACTTCCAAGAAATTGACGGCAGAAAGATGAAAATGCAGGTGCGCTTCCTGACGAAGAATGCCAGGGACGGAAGCTCGGTCTATCTCATTCTGTTTAATTTTCTGTCATAGAAAAAAGTCAGGGCCTCTTCCCTGCCCGGAGCAGAGAAGGGGCTCTGACTTTTTTGTTTCATACGTTGTAACTGTTCAGGAGGGCACTTTTGCTTCGAGAAAAACATGTCCTCCTCGGCTCAAAAGAAGGCCTGATCGATGACGAAGGTTCGCTCGCAAGGACAATTCGCCGCTGAGGACATGTTTTTCTCTCCGCAAAGAGCCCGTCCTGAACAGTTACCATACGTTCGCTTTACACAGATTTAACAGAAGACAGATAGAGCATTTCATGCACCACTTGTATGATAGAGTTCAATGAAGTTTTGCGCTTTTTTATCATTAAGGTTAGAGCAGGAGGTGCGTAAAGTGAAAGGCAAAACAAAGTGGGCAGGCAAAGTACTTGCCGTCTTTCTGGCTTTTGTCGTGGCAGCAGGATGCATATGTACAGGCTGTGGATCCGGAGGGAGCGCAGAGTCCTCCTCTTCGTCGGGCAGCAGCAAGGGAACGATCCTGGGATCCGGAAGCAAAGAATTAAAGATTCTTTCAGGTTCGGAGAACAAGGAGCTGGAGCCCATCCTCGAGGATTACGCCAATAAGAATCACATCCGAATTGAGATGACTTACCAGGGGTCCCTTGACATTATGAGAGATCTTGAGGCAGAGACATTTGCCTACGACGCGGTGTGGCCGGCATCCAGCATCTGGCTCGATGCGGGAGATGAGAAGCTGCATCGGGTCAAGCATGCAGAATCCATTTCCATCAATCCGGTTGTCTTCGGAATAAAGAAATCCCTGGCTGAGAAGCTTGGGTTTGTGGGAAAAGAAGTTTCCGTCTCGGATATTCTGAATGCAATTACGAGCGGTCAGCTTAAATTCTGCATGACGAGCGCAACCCAGTCCAACTCGGGGGCCAGTGCCTACCTGGGCTTTATCCACGCCCTCCTCGGCGACCCGGATGTCATCAGGAGCGATGACTTGAAGAGCGAGGATCTGAAGAAAAATCTGACAGAGCTCCTCTCGGGCATCAACCGTTCCTCAGGAAGTTCCGAGTGGCTCATGGACATGTTCGTCAAGAGCGACTACGACGCCATGGTCAACTACGAGTGCCTCATGATTGCAGCCAATAAGGAACTCGAGAAAGCAGGCAAGGAGCCTCTCTACGTCGTCTACCCCTATGACGGCCTCTGCATCGCCGATTCGCCCCTCGCCTACGTCGACCAGGGCGACAAGGACAAGGAGAAGCTCTTCACAGACCTGCAGGACTATCTGCTGACATCGGATGTCCAGAATGAGATCCAGAAGACCGGCCGCCGCACAGCCTACACAGGCATCAACGAGGAAAATAAAGCCATCTTCAAGACGGACTGGGGCCTTCAGCCCGACCGCGTCCTTTCGCCCTTCAAAATGCCGGACACGGACGTCCTCATGGACTGCCTCAACATGTATCAGTCCGAACTCAGAAAGCCTTCCCTTACGGTCTACTGCCTGGACTACTCCGGCAGTATGGCGGGCAAGGGAAATAAGCAGCTGGTCGCTGCCATGGAGCAGCTGCTCATCCAGAAGAAGGCGAGGGAAAATTACCTGCAGGCGTCCGACAGCGACGTGACCATTCTTATTCCCTTTGACGAAAAGGTCATGGACACCTACACCGCCGTGGGAAATGGGCAGGATCTGGAGAATCTCTACCTTGATGTCAGGAACACGGATCCGACCGGCGGAACCGACATGTACGCGGCGATTGAGGAGGGTCTGCAGCTTCTTAAGGGCTATGATCTGACAAAATATACGACGGCTGTCATCGTCATGACCGACGGCATGGCCATGGACAATTATGAAGAGTTTGCAGACATCTATCAAAGCGAAGGCGGCGACATCCCCGTTTTCTCCATCATGTATGGAGATGCGGATTCGTCCCAGCTCGACCAGCTTGCATCTCTCACGAACGCCAGGGTCTTCGACGGACGGGATGACCTCACATCTGCATTCCGGAAAGTAAGGGGATACAATTGAGTAAAATGAAAGAAGTTTTGCGGACCATCGGGTCCGCTGCGGTCGCTGTTCTCTTTTTCTTTTTCCTCTACAGCGGCATGGCATTTGCCGCGATGCCGGCGGCAGCCCTCTCGGTGGGCATGTATTTTGGGGCTTACTATCTCATGAAGCCCAGAAATAAGATCGGCCGCATTGAGGTCGAAACCATGAGGGACGGCATCGGCTCCATGAAACTCATGGAGGAGGCAGACAAAGACATCAAGTCCATGGAGAAGGCAGCTCCCCGCATCAAGGACCCGGCGGTGGCGGGGGATGTCCGGGGCCTCATTGCGACCGGCCGCAAGATCCTTGCCTATCTCACCGACCACCCGGAGAAGATCGGAAGCGCCCACCGCTTCGCGGACTATTATCTCGACATGGCGGCGAAGCTGGTGGACAAGTATGTTGACCTTGAGAAGACGGATATGGACGAGGGCTCCGTGGCGAATGTCATGGGCCAGACGAAGGACGCTCTCACGGCTCTGAACCGCGCCTTTGACAAGCAGCTGACCCGCCTCATGGAGGGAGAGCTCATGGATGTGGAGGCGGACATCAGGGTTCTTCAGGAGACGCTGAAAATGGAGGGGGATTCATGAAGACAAAACTGCTTGGCCTTATCATTGTTGTCGCGGTGATTGCAGGGGCCGTTGGATACAAAACGTACATGGACAGGAGTGCTTCCACGGAAATGACAGGTTACGTGGGAGGAGAGAAGATTGGCTTTCTGGAGGATGAGGACGTACAGAATACCCTTCAGAAGAAATATCATCTGACCCTGGATTACTCCAAAGCGGGATCTCTCGATATGGTAGCAGCGGACAAAGATGGAAAGGACTATCTCTGGCCGTCGAGCCAGACGGCGCTGGAGCTCTATAAATCCACAGTAGGAAAGCCAGTCAAGAGCGATGTCATTTTCAACACGCCCATTGTCATTTACACAAGAAAGGCGGTTGCGGATGCTCTCGAGAAAGAGGGGTGCGTCTCTTCCTCGGGTGGAGTCTACTCGATTGATCTGAAAAAGCTCATCCAGCTTGTCGAGGACGGGACGAGCTGGTCGTCGATCGGCCTTACTCAGCTCTACGGCAACATCACAGTCTCCTCGACGGACCCGACCAAGTCCAACTCCGGCAACATGTTTGCGGGACTTCTGGCCAACACTCTGGCGGGCGGCGTTGCGACGGAGTCCAGCATTGACCAGTACCTGCCCGAGATCAAAGAGATCTTTGAGAAGAGCGGATACATGGAGTCCTCGTCTGCCGATATCTTCAGTGATTTTCTGAAAATGGGCATGGGAGCCAGGCCCCTTGTTGTCGGCTATGAGAACCAGCTTCTTGAGTTCACGGTGGAAAATGCGGACATCTGGAAGCAGGTCAAGGATGATGTTGTCATGCTCTATCCGATCCCGACGGTCTGGTCGTCGCATGTTTTTATTGCCATGGATGACCAGGCGTCGGCTGCCATCGACGCTCTTATGGACAAGGACATCCAGAAGCTTGCCTGGGAGAAGCATGGCTTCCGCACAGGGGTCTCCGGGAGCAGCACCGATGTATCTGCCTTTGACGGGGTCGGACTGGCTCAGACGGTCAATCAGGTGGGGCAGATGCCCAATTACGCGACCATGGAGAAGATCCTCCACTATCTCTCGAAGTGAGGGGCATCTTGTCGGATCAGCCTTCGGGAAAAACGCATGGTCCTCGACTCAGGAGAAGGCTCGGTGAATGACGATGATTCTCCTCCGAAGGACAATTCGCCGCTGACCATGTGTTTTTCCTCCGGCCGGCCTTGTATCTATATTAATCTAGCGTATGTAAGGAGAAAAATGATGAGTGATGTAACTTTGGATGCATTGATGAAGAAAAAGGGCGTAACTGTGACGGCGGCGGAAAATCTGCCGACGAAGGAGGAACTGGCGGCGCAGACGAAGGCAGAGGTGGAGACTCTGTCGGATGAGCAGATGAAACAGGTCGAGGAGATCAGGAAGGGGATCGACCTCACAGACTCCAATGTCCTCATGCAGTATGGCATCGGGGCGCAGAGACAGATCACAGAATTCTCCGACAGCATTCTGCAGAAGGTCCGCGTCAAGGACAGCGGAAAGACGGGCGAGCTTTTGTCGGACCTCTCCGATGAGGTGACTTCCATGCACGTGGAGGATTTTTTGGGGGGCAGGAAGAGCTTTTTTGGATCTCTGACGCACAGCATTAAGAAGTTTGCCCAGCGCTATGAGACGGTCGAAGTCCAGATCGACCGCATTTCCAATGAACTGGAAAAAGAGAGAATGCAGATGGTGAAGGACGTGACTATGTTCGACACCATGTATGAAAAGAACATTGATCACTTCCGTGAGCTCCAGGTCTACATCAGAGCCGGGGAAGAGGAGATTGAGGAGATGCGCACAGTCACCATCCCCAGGCTCCGCGAGGAGGCAGCAGCCAAGGGAGATCCCATGAGCGCCCAGGTGGTCCGCGATTTTGAGGAAAATGTCAACCGCTTCGAGAAGAAGGTCCACGACATGAAGATCAGCAAGACCATAGCCATGCAGACGGCTCCTCAGATACGCCTTATTCAGAATAATGACAGGCTCCTCGTCGATAAGATCCAGACGGCCATCATGCAGACCATTCCTCTCTGGAAGAACCAGGTTGTTCTCGCCATCGGCCTTGAGAGGCAACAGAATGTCCTCAAGACCCAGAAGAAGATCACGGATACGACCAATGATCTTCTCAAGGCCAACTCGGCGCTTCTTCATGAAAACACCGTAGAAACCATGAAGGAGTCGGAGAGAGGCCTCGCTGATATGGATACTCTGAAAAAAGTCAATGATGAGCTCATTGAGACGATTAATGACAGCATCCGCATTCAGGAGGAAGGCCACGCGGCCCGTATGACCGCGGAGAAGGAGCTGACGGCCCTCGAGGAACAGCTGAAGGATGTTCTTCTCCAGGCACCGAAAGTGAACGGCTGAGAGTGACAAAAAAAGCCCCTGCGCTAGAGCGCAGGGGCTTTTTGGAGGGACGTGAATTAAGTTTACTGGCCGCTTGCACCGTAGTTGGAGAGGAAGCGGGCGGACGGGTCGTCGACCTGGCAGCCCGGCCATTCCTGATTCGGAAGCCAGAAAGCAGGGATCATCTCTGCCTGACCCGGATAGTACTTCTCGAAGATCTCGCGGTAGAGGAGGGACTCCTTGGTGTAGGGCGCGCAGTAGGTGTACTTTGCACACTTCTCTTTGAACTCCTCATCGGTGTAGAGGCCCTCTGCGTAGTCGACAATGTCGGAGCGGAGAGAATGTCCGACAGCATCGGAGAAAGCGGCCTTCTGACGCATGAGGATGTCGTGCGGAATGAGGGCATCCTTCTCAAAGGCGTGGCGCGGCAGATACTTGCCGATGCCGTAGGTGTTCATCTTGAGCGCCGGATCGAGGTGCATGACATAGTCGACAAAGTCAAGGTCGCCGAAAGGTACGCGGGCCTCAAGAGAGTTGACGGAGATGCAGCGGTCAGCGCGAAGGACGTCGTAGACATTGATCTCGCGGATCCGCTTCTCAGCTTCCTTCTGGAACTCCTCTGCATTTGGAGCGAAATCAGTATATTTATAACCGAAGAGCTCGTCGGAGATCTCACCAGTCATAATGACGCGGATATCGGTGTGTTCATGGATATACTTGCAGACAAGGTACATACCGACAGAAGCGCGCACCGTGGTGATGTCCCATGTGCCCAGGGATTTGATGACCGGATCGAGGGCGTTAATGACATCATCTCTGGAAATGATCACTTCGTGGTGGTTGGCGCCGATGTACTCGGCGACCTCGCGCGCATACTTGAGATCGATGGCGTCGATATCCATACCGATGGCAAATGTCTCAAGAGGCTTGCCCATGATCTTTGCGGAAATGCCGCAGACAAGAGAGGAGTCAAGTCCTCCGGAGAGAAGGAAGCCGACCGGCGTGTCGGAGTCGAGTCTCTTCATGACAGCGTTGACGAGAAGATCATGGATCTTTGTGCAGGCCGTCTCGACGTCGTCGTGGATCTCTGTCCCGCGGACGACAGCTGCCGGATCATGATAAGTGATGAACTCGCCGCCCTTGTAGTAGCATCCTGGCGGGAACGGCTTGATGCGGTCGCAGATGCCGATGAGGCTCTTGGGCTCAGAGGCGAAGACCATGGTCCCGTTTTTGTCCTTGCCGTAATAGAGGGGACGGATGCCGATCGGATCTCTTGCGGCGATCCATTCCTTTGTGTCGCCGTCATAGAGGACGAGAGCGTACTCGGCGTCGAGTTTCCTGAACATGTCGCAGCCATATTCCTTATAGAGCGGAAGAAGAATCTCGCAGTCGGAATCAGACTTGAAACTGTACCCCTTGGCGATCAGCTCCTGCTTTAAGGGACGGAAGCCGTAGATCTCGCCGTTGCAGACACAGGCGCTGCCGCCCATCTGGAAGGGCTGCATGCCCTCCGGAGTGAGCCCCATGATGGAGAGACGGTTGAATCCAACATATCCGCCTCCGATCGCGAGTGTTCTTGTTGCGTCCGGTCCTCTGGAAATGGTTCTCTGCATGATCTCGGGAATCATCGTCTCCGATGCAGGCTTCCCGCAGTAACCCAGTATTGAGCACATAAATAATCTCCTCCTATATTCCGGGAAAAGTAAAATGCAGCAGGTTTGCAACAGACTCAAGCCGCCCCCCTTTGGAGCAGCTTCAACCTGCGACTCCCTTGCCGCATCTTTATCCGAAATTCATATATTTTGCTTTCATGTAATCATAATTCGCAGAACCCAATGTGTCAACTTCTTTTTGCCTAGCCATGATTGTTACAGTTCTCGGGTTACAGTTCACGGGTGGGTCACAACGTCGCTCCACAAAAAGACCTTCCATCCGGACTTAGTAAATTTGCGCGCAAAAGCGGGCGCGCAAATTCGAATGCGCCCTGATGGAAGGTCTTTTTGCTACGCACCGGGGTGCCCCGTGAACTGTAACGTGGCTGCAGTTCACCTGTGAACTGTAGCAATTGGCAGTAGCGCATTTCCATGAAACCTGCTAAAATAAAGGATACGCCAGAAACAACACTTATTAAAGGAATCAAACGCATGCATACAAGATTGTTCTGCCGACCGCGTCTGGCCGGCTTATTGATGGCAGGTATACTGCTCTTCACAAGTCTCCTGGCTCCGGTGACAGCCCGGGCGGATGAGACAGGCGGCCTGGATGCCGCGACGCTCGCCCGCATCGACCGCCACAACCTGATTCAGTGGGGAATGCAGAAGTCGTACCTGCCGGAGAATCCATCGGACCATACCATAGTTGAGTGGGAGGCCAGGGACCGCTTCGCAAAAGAGGGGAGAGCCTGCAACGGCATGAGCCGGTTTGCTGCATTTGAGAGCATGCACGCATTCACTGTGGGTGATCTCATCGGTATGGCCTTTGAGTCGGTCGAAGGAGTCTCGAGAAAAGAAGTGACATCGGGCCCGCTGCGCAGCTGGGCAAATCAGCAGGGCTTCCGCAGTCTGAATCTCTGCAATCTTGATGCCCTGGCTACGCGCTACGACCTGATGGACGTCCTCTATCACCTGAGCGCCGACGGGGCTGAGGTCGACAAGGGCGTCCTGCGGGCGCCCTACTTCAATCAGGTTCTCGGCTATTATATAGGAAAAGAAGGCGATATCTGGCACCACGGTGAGTGGGGCGACACAACCTTCAAGATCAACGGCCACACGCTCGGTGTCGCCGGCTGCGGCTTCACAGTGACCGCCATGGCACTTTCCTACTGTCTCGACCGCATCGTCGCTCCGACAGAATATATGGAAAATGGCCAGTACACAGGCGACGGAGCTCAGCACTCGGTCGGTGAGTTCACTGCGCGCCAGTATGGGCTGCCTGTCACACGGACAAATGACTGGGGCGCGGCACTGGCAGCCCTTCGACAGGGCTATCCGGTCATGGCGCTCGAGAGCGGCCCCAGCTTCTGGTCCCAGAATGGCCATTATATTCTGATGGTTGGGGCCCTCTCCGACGGAACCATTGCCGTCTACAATCCAGGACTTATCGAACAGACTTATCGGACAAATGGGGGAATCAGTTACGAGACGTCTAAGATCACAGATACACAGGCACAAGACGGAGCATATACCATTTTCGGCCTTGGATCATAAACAATGCATCCTGAAAGGTGGGAGTCTATGAGCGATGAAGAGAGAATGAGGCTCTCTGCGTCCCGGCCTGCTTCCTCTAAGGAACAGGAAGATGCACAGGCTCCTGATGTTACGGCACAGCTTGTCTACGAAGCCAAAAATGATGAAGCTGCCTTCGAGCAGCTCTGCCATCAGTACCACCGCTTTATCATGACATGCGCCTATCAGGTCGTCCGCCGCTTTGTGACGGAGCATGACGACGAGTGGTCCACGGCGCTGATCGCATTTCATGAGGCGGTGGAGGCCTATGACGTGAGCAAGGGAAGCTTCCCTTCCTTTGCGGCACTGGTCATCAAGCGCAGGATCGCAGATGAAGCGCGTCGGGAGGGCAGGCATGATCAGGAGCTTCTGATGAAGCCCGAGACCATGGCCGGGTCGGTAGGGGACGACTCGGACGAGGAACCACCCTCTGCCGTGGAACTGGAAGTGCAGGCTAAGGAGAGAGAAATCTCTGAGGAGAAGACGGAGATCCCTGGCGTCAATCCCATGAAAGACGAGATTGACGCCGTTTCCGACATCTTCAAAGAGTATGGGTTCACATTTTTCGATCTGGTCGACTGCTCTCCCAAGGCCGGCAAGACAAGAGAGAGCTGTGCAAAGGCAGTCGCCATCCTCCTGAGGGACGGAGCCATTTTCAACCAGATGCGGAAGACACACATGCTTCCTATCGCGGAAATTTTACGAATTTCCAAACTACCCCGAAAACTTCTGGAACGACATCGAAAGTATATAATAGCAGCAGCGGAGATCTTACATGGAGAATATCCACTGCTCGCCGAGTATATGAGTTCCATAAGAAAGGAAATGAAAAACTAAATGAAAGCAGTTGTTCTGGAAGTGCATAAGCACGAGTGCGCTGTCCTCAGAGAGGACGGGACATTTGACAGGGTTCCGGGACGATATCAGGTGGGAGAGACCATCGAGCTTTCGAGGACACAGAAGAGCGTTCCAGTCAGGAATACGATCGCAAGATGGATTCTGGCTACAGCGGCAGTGCTGACGTCGTTCATGGCAGGCGGCGCCTATTATTCTGCCAATGTTGCTGCAGCGGCACGGGTTACGTATGATGCCGATGCAGTGCGTACGGCAGGGGAATATGACGATGGCGCGATGCTGACTGTACATGCGTCGACGGCAGAGGCATCTGCTCCCTCTGTGGGCGGTCGGGGCTGTTCGCTTGAATTCACCATTAACAGCAAGGGAAAGGTCACTAAGGTCACGGCAATTAATCCTGCTAAGAAACTGAGAGCGGAAGATGTCTCTCGGGAGGTGAAGGGAAAGTCCGCATCGGAAGCAATTGTGGCGACCAATCAGTATCTTACTGACCAGGGGGTTCTTTCCGAAAGCGGAAAGAATGATGTCCTTGTCTCTGTCACACAGGCAGATAGCGTCCTGAAGAGCGGATCAAGTGAATTCGCGAGGGATCTTACGCATAGTATTAAGGTCGATGTCGATCATAAGTCTGATAATGTAACACTGACAGCCCTGCTCGCAACGCCGGATGAGCGCGAAGCGGCGATCAGTGAGGGCATGAGTACCGGAAGGTACAAAGAATATCGGACAATTATCCAAAAGGACGGGAAAAATGAGTCCAAAGGCAGCGGCGTCACAGCTCTGACGACAGTCCCGACGGATATTCAGTTCTACAAGGGAATGAGCGTCACAGAGCTAGTCAATAAAGCCAAAGAGGTTGAAGATCTGAAAAACGACGCAGGCTCAACGACAGATGCAGACAGCAAAAAGACGGATGCAGATCCCGCTGCATCTTCCGTCACCTCGACACCGACAGTGGCTGCAGCCAGCAGTTCTTCCTCTTCTGTGACAACGACAGCAACACCGAAAGTGACAGAAAAGCCGAAGCCCACCTCGCCGGTTCAGATCGGCGGAGGAGATGACGACAGCGGATCTTCGCGCACGAAGACAAATGGAGGCGGATCCGCCAGGAGCTCTGACTCTGAGAGTAAATCGTCCTCAAGCACGACAACGACACCGCAGCCGCAGATCGGCGGGACAGATTCTTCGACGACGGCTCCGGTAAAACCGTCACAGGAGGAGATTGGCCAGGGCGGTGAGGCTATTATCAACGCAACACCGACTCCGTCTCCGTCGAGTGAACCGGTCGAGAGCGTATCTGCATCGGAAGAGAATGCAGCATCGCCATCCGATTCCACAATGCCCGAAGCTTTCACAGGCACCTGTGAAGAAGAAGCGACAAGCGAGTTCGAGGATGCTGAGGGAGACGAATCCTGAGAGATAGCTAAGCGGGTTACAGTTCACGGGGCACCCCGGCGCGGAGCACAAAGGCCTTCTTCTGGAGCGCATTCGATTTTCGCCGCCTGCTTTTGCGGCGAAAATTACTAAGCGAAGGAAGAAGGCCTTTGTGCGAAGCACCGAAGTGACCAACCCGTGAACAGTAACCTAAGCGGCAGGGGGGTGCCCCTGCCGCTTACTCTTTATTGACGAATGAAGGTGGAGATGGTAGTATTAACGTGTTTGATTGTTCATGGAAAGGGGACAGTATAAATGATGAAGATAAATTCACTGAAAAGTCTGATGATGATTGGATCTCTTGCGGCAGTCCTTGCTCTGGCTGGCTGCGGAAACGGCTCGATCAACGCGACAACGGAGTCTGCGACTTCCTCGTCAGCAGCTTCGACATCGACCAGTACAGCGACTGCGGATGATCTTCTGACGACAGAGGCGTCTTCGTCCGTGTCGGGTGTATCAGGGGCAGCCTCTGATGCGGCAGTTGTAACACCCGAAGTGATCACAGCGACCGAGGTTACTCCGACCGAGACGCCGACGCCGACACCGACAGAAACCCCTGTTGAGGAGAAGACAGAGTACACGGTTGCAGGTATCAACTTCCGCGCTACGGCTGAGGATGACGGCGACATCATCGACACCATTGAGCCGGGCGAGACAGTCACTGTCCTTGGAACCGAGGGTGAATGGTCCAAGATCAGCTACAACGGCTCGACAGGTTATGTTGCAACCCGCTTCCTTACAGAGGACAAAGAGGAAGCTCAGGATGCAGCCGACGAATATTATGCGGATGAAGATTACGGTGAGGGCAACGAGGGCGACGATTCCTACGACAGCAGCGAGGACAATACCGACAACGCCGAGTAAAACCACTCAAATAAGAAACATAGGGGAGAGCTTCGGAGAATTTCCGGAGCTCTCTTTTTTTGAGCCCCAAAGGGGCAGGGAGCCGCTTTGGCAGGTGGCCAGGGGATCGTCGCACCAGCGAAGGGAGTGAAACATGTAGGCGTCGCGGGCAGGGTCGTACCAGCAGATTTCAGCCCGCGATGAAAATGCATTTTCTTCGGTGATCATCCCATGGCCTCCGCGGGAGTGGGGGAGACGACATTTTCATGGGGATCGGTGTCTTCTCGCTCTGCCGGAAAATGTTCTTTGCCGGTGAATTCAATGATTGCGTCGAGGAAGGGCTGGCCGTATCGGACGGCGCGCTTTTCGCCGACGCCGTAGACGCATTTGAGTTCGTCCATGGTGAAGGGCTGGGACAGGCACATCTCGTAGAGGGCCCTGTTGCTGAAGATGATATAGGGGGAGACCTGGCGGGTTTTGGACATGTCAAGGCGCAGGTCTTTCAGGAGGGAGAAGAGTTCCTGGCCCTTCGCGTTGAGGCTGAGGACCCAGTTGGTATTTTTTGTGATGGGTTTCAGAAAATGCATGGCTTCCAGCATCTTCTGGATGGCGGAGCGGACGTAGGGCATGCCGTAGGAGGTGTAGTAAAAGTAGGCCTCGTCGAGGTTGATGACCAGGTCAAAGAAGCGGTTCCTGGGGTCGTGGAGCTCGACTTTGTTGGCCACGAATCCGTTGTTCTCGCTGACCAGGTCGTCAGAGTAATAAGAAGTTCCGTCCTGGGAGTAGGGCAGCGAGCTTAAGGGGACGAGGTTGTATCGCTTGAGACAGCCCACGGAGGGGGCTGCGGGCTTTTTCGAATCCCGCAGCACGGCTTTCCTGTATTCGTCCGGGCCGGCCTCCTCGCCAAACAGGGCGACGTAGTCCTTTTCGGTGAACTTGTCCTGTTCCACATCCGGGTCGTTGATCATGAGAAAGATCGTCCCCGGGATCGTCTTCCGTCTCAGCCAGTGCATGAGCTTATCAGCAAAGTAAGGATAGGGTATTCTGTCATCCATTTTCAGTCACTCCTTTTGTATGGTTCAATTGTTTTAGGACTTCCTGAGCTCGTGAAGTTATCTGATAAACGCCATTATATTCACATATTCATAAAAATCAACGCATTTCGTCAAATTGGATTCGTTAAACTTCTCCTGGATTTGTCCAACAAATCCATGCTTCGAAAATTGCGCGAAAAAAAGTGAGGGTAGCAGGTTCTGACGATTGAGTGTATAATAAAGACAAGTTAGATAGATATTCCCGGGTGGGAGATCGTGGACGTGAAGATTTGACAGGAGACAAAGCTAATTTTGACATTTGTGCGGGAGAAAGGACATTTTCATGAAACATGAGCTGATTTTTGGAAATACGGTTCTGACGGTCGATGACCACGGAGCAGAGGTGGTCTCCATGAAGAAAAAGGGCGTCGAGTACGTCTGGAGTGGTGATTCTGCCTACTGGGGCAGACATGCGCCTGTGCTCTTCCCCTTCGTCGGCCAGGTTCGAGGCGGCCATTACCGCTATCGCGGCGTCGACTATAAGATGGGCCAGCACGGCTTTGCCCGCGACAGCGAGTTTGCGCTCGTTGAGGAAAATGCCAACTCCCTCACGTTTGTTCTCGCCGCCAATGACGAGACGAAGAAAAAGTATCCCTTCGACTTTCAGCTCTTCATCACCTATACTCTGAGCGAGGACGGGGAAAATGAGGAGGACACGGTTTTGACGGTCACCTGGAAGGTCATGAATACAGACTTGAAGCCCATGTATTTTTCGATCGGCGGTCATCCGGCCTTCATGTGCCCGGTCGCAGGCATGGGCGACTGGCCGGATTACAGGATCTTCTTCTCAAAAGAAGGACAGCCACTTGCATCCATTACCTACCGGCCCATCACAGACGGCGGCAATGTGGGAAATGAGACGAAGACCGAAGCTCTGGCGGATGGCAAAATCACTCCGACCGACGAGCTCTTCGCCGGCGACGCCCTCATTCTGGAAAATGATCAGGCCGACCACATCGGTCTTGTCGATCAGAACGGCGTCGAGTACCTGAAAGTCGATTTCCATACACCCCTCGTCGGCGTCTGGTCGCCCGTCGGCAAGCACGCACCCTTCATCTGCATCGAGCCCTGGTACGGACGCACCGACCGGGTCGACTTCACCGGCACCCTCGAAGAGCGCGACTACACCAACACCCTCGCCCCGGGCGAAGTCTTCGATAAGAGCTTCACCGTCACAGTGTGAACAAGTGAACCCACGGGGACGTCGCTTGCGGGGTCACATGTTCAAATCCATAGACAAGTAAGTCCAAGACGATCGGCGAAAAATGAAAACTTACAACCGTTTCGAAAGAAGGTGACAGATTTGATGAAAATCCTTTTAGTTTATTATTCCCTTGAGGGAAATACAGAGTTCACGGCCAACATGATTCACGAGGCGACCCAGTGCGATGTTCTCCGCCTGGAGCCGGTCAACGAACCGCCCAAGGGCTTTGGCCGCCTTATCACAGGAGGCCGCCAGGCGCTGACCGGAGAGGAGCCCGAGCTCATTGCCTACGATACAGATCCGACCGAGTACGACACCATCATTATCGGCACGCCGATCTGGGCTGGCACCTATGCGCCCGCCATTCGGACATTTCTGTCCAGGCACGAACTTGAAGGAAAAAATATCTACCTCTTTGCCTGCTCCAATTCAGGCAATGGGGAGAAGGCGCTTGACAAGCTGACAGACATTCTCGGCAAAAAAAATAATGTCTTCGATACGCTCAATCTCAAGGCACCTCTCAAGTACCCCAACAAGGCGCTCATCCAGACCAGGAGATTTGCAACGAAGATTCTCGGCGATGAAGCTCGCTGAGGTAGCCTGCATGATACAGCCCTTTCATCCGGCAGCCGCGCAGTTACTGTTCACGGGTGGGTCACTTCGGCGCTTCGCACAAAGGCCTTCTTCCTTCACTTAGTAATTTTCGCCGCAAAAGCAGG
>OMTP01000263.1 GCA_900313955.1 uncultured Lachnospiraceae bacterium
GTCCACTCCGGAAGCGCTTTCCAATCGCTCTTCTGGCTGACGTGTGAACTGTAACTCATGGGTGGGTCACTTCGGTGCTCCGCGCCGGGGTGCCCCGTGAACTGTAATTCATGGGGGACAGTTCACACGTCGGCCAACAGGAGCCATGTGGAAAGCACATCCTCCGCGGACATCTCCGTGAGGCTCACCGCCGGAAATACTTTCTCGTGGACACTTGATGCGAAATAGATATCATATAAATACATAAGTGCATATATATACTTAGCATAAATCCATCACAATTGAAACATCTCGTAACATCCAGTTCATAAGAATTTTATTTGACATTACAGAAACTTTTGTCTATATAAGAAATATAGAAAATGCAGGAATTATGATTTTGTATGAGGAGGTATGTGCTTTGAGCGAAGAGATGAAAATGAAATCGATCTGGACGGCGGTGCTGGTCCTGCTTCTGATTCTGTCCATGTCGGTCTTTTACAATGCTGTGTCGTCGAAGAGCTTTCAGTCCAAGACGATTGAATCACTTGATGAGAAGAAAACGACGGTACTGGAACTAACAGCGTCATCGACGGCTGCATCAGCTGCCATTTCCATGCTGCCGGGGGATGTGGGGACGCCAATCGCGGAGAAACTGGCGGACTTGAGCGGCTATTTTCTGGTCATTTTCTGCGCCATCTATTTTGAGAAGTATTTATTTACCATATCAGGATTTCTCGCGTTCCGCATCCTGTTTCCGGTAGCGCTCATTTTCCTCATCGGATGGCTGTGGTCGAACTGGCCAAGTCTCAGACGGTTTGGGGCAAAGCTTGTGGCTTTCGGGCTTATCTTATTTGCCCTGATTCCGGCCAGTATGGCTGCGTCGGACTACATTGAGAAGACATATAAGGCTTCTTATGAGGAAACCATCCAGGCGGCCAAGGAGAGCTCTGAGGAGGCGAGGAAGAGTGCCTCCTCGTCGACATCCCAGGGGACGGATGCAGATTCCGATACGGGATCGGGTTCTGACTCTTCGAGTTCTGATGCAGAATCCGACAGCTCGAACTCTGAAAAGAGCGGTGGAAGCTGGTGGGACAAGCTGATTGGAAGCGTCGAGAGCGGCGTCAGCAGCGTGGGGGACAGCATTGCCAATGCGACAACCAATATTGCTGACAAGTTTGACAACCTCTTATCGCGCTTCATTGACGCTATTGCGGTCCTCATGGTGACATCCTGCCTCATCCCGATCGCCATCCTCGTCATTTTTATCTATGTCACAAAGCTGATTTTCGGAATCAGCAAAGACATCCCGTGGCCGAATGTGCCAAAAGGCAGCCGGGTACTGAAGAAAGTCAGAGCCGGTAAAGCAGAATGATACAAACCAAGTAAAGTGAATTTAAGAGGACTGCTGTGGGACGACAAGAATTTCTCAGCGACATAATTTCGTCCAATAGCTTAAACAGGCGGTTTTCAGCACCGCCTGTTTTTCATTGGGTCAATCATTTGGTAACCTCCTTTTCGGATGAGCCGGTGAGTCATGCAGACGGCAGAATCTCAGCTGCCCGGCAGGCATCAGACCCTGTAAAAATATTCGACAGTCAGGTCCGCCATCTCATCGATGGTCAGGTCGTAGCCCGCGTCAATCCAGCCTTCGACCAGGCCGAGCAGGCCGTAGGCCCGGAAGTGGTCATGATAATATTCTTTTGTATTCGTCTTCTCATTTATATTTTCAAACGCATAGCGCATGGCGTCGAAGATGCAGTATTTGCAGTCGTTCTCAATCAGCAGGGCATTCGTCTTCCGAAGCGAATAGATGAATTTGAAGAACCCGAGGGCATATTCCTTCGGTGCCGAAGTCTGAAAGTCCAGCTTGTTTTTTTGGGCAAAGCGTCCCCAGTCACGGTTCAGTTTGTAGGACACGGCTTCCTGTTTGGAATGAAACTGCCGGTAGAAAGTGACCCGGCCCACATTCGCCTTCTGTGTGAGCTCATCCACGGTAATCTTGTTCAGGGGCTTTTCTTTCATCAGGTCGATGATGGCGGCTCCTATGTCTTCACGAAGTTCCAAAGTGAGCTGTTCACGTCTGTTCATAACCCATTCTTCCTCTCTGTGGTCCTCAGGCGGTCTCAAGCGCGAAGACAGAGCTTAGCCGTATCGTACTCATTTTTTGAAACAAATCCGGCGTTTTGTATCACTTTGAAACATGTATTGACGTTTGCCGGTGCGGAGAATATATTTATCTCAACAGATACAAATATATCATTAGATATATATGTTGTCAATTGCCGTTTGCAAACGCGAAGGAGGATGCAATGAAAAAAATTATTATTCTTGCAATCATTGTGGCGGTGGCCTGGTTCCTGGGTCAGCTGTTCGTACCGGCACTCATGAAGCTGCTGTTTCTGTAAGGGAAGGAGGCGTGTGATGAAGAAAGTGAAATCAGTCATGTGGGTAATTCTTTGCATCGTCCTTTTTCTGGCAGTGTTTGCCGGCTCTGTGATCAGCAAGGCGAAAAACATTTTCGGCGGAGAACTTTTTACCGCCTTTGCCCTGCAGGGCGAGGCGGCATCGGACAAGCTCTCGGACGGGGATCTGACGAAAAAGCTCGTGGATATAAACTATATCAGGGAAGACGGGACTATTGATGACAGCCGGCAGATCATTGTTTACCGGCCGACAGACAGGACAGGTGACCTGCCGCTTGTTTACATTCCCCATTATGCGGCGGATGAGACGACAGCCGATTTTGTATCCTATATCCGGCACGGGTGGGCTGTGGCCGCGCCCTATGATTTCAAAACGGAATACAACGGCATCCTCGAAACGGATGATCTCGTGTTCAACAATGCTGCCCTGTATGAGCTCCGGCACATGGACGGTATTGACAAGCAGCGGATTGCAATCGTTGGCGGCAGCGCAGGCGGCTATATGTGCATGATGCTGAACGGGCTGCAGATGGGAACGACAGCCGCGATTGCAAATTCTCCCATTGTAAATGCCTATTTCAACTTCCACGAATACTTCCCGGCTTGTGATGAAGTCAACAGGGAAAGCGGTATGTTTGACTTCCGGATGCCGATCCAGGGAATGGTTTCCAAGTATTTTCAGCCTGTAAACGATCTTATTCCCGCGGATGACGTGGACAGGTGGGAGGCCGTTTCAGCCATCAGCATGGCCAAGGCTTACAGCAATCCGGTCGTGATCACGCACAATACGTCGGACATTCTCGTTCCGAAGGACCAGTTGACGCACCAATACACCTATGATGATAATGACGGGACACTGCCGGATGGCTTTAACGCAAAGCTGCCGTCCGATTACCCCGGAATTCTCAGCTCGACATTTGAGGAGCTGGCGGATCCGGATGAGCTTACGGTGAATCACATTGACATCAGCAAGGATTATACGCTGGCCGGTGATCTTCCGTATGCGGATACGCTTCTCACGCTTGACATCATTGATGACGGGCCGACGACCGCCAAGGGAAGCCACAACAATCCGAAACAGACCGGCAGCCTGGACAATTTTCCGTATCTCGAGGAACAGATGGACAGAACGCTTGCCGGAACGGAGAAGGCGGTTCCGCAGAAACTCCTTCTGCTGCTCGAAAGGTATGCGGGAAAGAGCCTTGCCCTCCCCGCCCATACCGGTGTGGACGACAGCGTTTACGGCTCCCTTGCCGTTTATCAGCAGGAGATTGTTGACGAGCTTTCGGTCTGGGCCGGCAATCATTCTGCAGAGGAGCTTTCCCGGGCAATGGAAGAGGCCATCGATTCGGCCGGCGATGAAGCAGATCGGGAAGCCTGGAAGGAAATTCAGAAGAAGCTGTAATCAGATTTTCCTGTATATGAGAAAAGACCAATTCCGGGCGGCGCCATGTGGTTGCGTATTGACGCCTGTTTCAAATGGGAATATATTTTCCTCAAGTGATACAAATGCTTCCTGAAAGGCTTGGTGGGCACTGAGTACGCAGATGCGGAAGAGGCCATAGATTCCTATACCTACCTGCATGAGATTCAAGGCGGTTTTGAAAAGGATACCTTTCAGGATGAGCCCTACCTGATTCCCTATGTCGTGGAGGGGATTGCAAAACGCTGGCCTTTCGCCGGTACTACTGAAAAAATTGATGGTGGTATGTCGTTTAGCAGGAGCGCATAATCCTGACAGTTTTCGATATTCCATTCATGGCAAAGATCTGTATTATAAGGACGAGATTATGGATGGATGGATGAATGATTTTCATCTGTGCTCAGACATAAGTCATCGCAATGAAAAATATTGCAAGATAGAAAATGCAGTATGCTTTACGGCAGATATTGTCTTGAAAAGCCTGATTGCACAGTCGGTGTGCGAGGCATGTGTACACCAGATTACAGAGAAAAAAATCAGTATTCATACCGACATCCCAGCAGGCCATTATTTTGGTGATACACGATCGTATCGCGAAGAAGGGTATGAGTTAGGAGTTTTGCCACCCGAACTCATACAGATCGATATGCTGGATGACCGATTCCTTATTCGCGTATATATTCCAGAGAAAAGTAGCGCAGATTAATTTTGCGTTATTTTTTTGCGGATAATTATCTGACAATATTTTGGCCGCCATCTGCTGGCGACGCGAAAATATGTCCAAAGCTGTAGGGCGCCTATGGGCAAACGACAATCTATTGGTTCAATAAATGGGCTCTTCGGGCACGGTTGTGGGTGATTAATTGCCCGAAAGCCAGCATTTAAGCC
>OMTP01000172.1 GCA_900313955.1 uncultured Lachnospiraceae bacterium
CGGATGGAAGGTCTTTTTGTGGAGCGACGTTGTGACCCACCCGTGAACTGTAACTTATCTCATCTCATCAAAGACATCTGTGATGGCTTTTTCGGGTGCCGGCGTGAGAAGGCTCACAACAACGTTGAGGACGATGGCGACGATAAAGGCGGGGAGCAGCTCGTAGATATTCCAGCCGCCGCCAAGGGGACGGACCAGGAACTTCCACAGAAAGACCATGAGACCACCACCGATCATGGAGGCAAAAGCGCCATACTTATTGGATCGTCTCCAGAAAAGAGCCAGGAGGACAACCGGACCGAAGGAAGCGCCGAAGCCTGCCCATGCAAAGGAGACGATCTGGAAGACGGAGTTGTTGGGATCCCAGGCGATGCCCACCCCGATGACGGCAATGATGAGGAGACTTGTTCTGGCGATCTTCATCATCCTCTTCTCATCGAGATTCAGATGAAAGAATTCATGCAGGATATTCTCGGAGACAGAGGAGGATGCGGCCAGAAGCTGAGAATCCGATGTCGACATAGTCGCCGCCAGAATTCCGGAGAGAACAATACCGGCCAGAATCGCGGCACCCCAGCCGTGTGTACTCAGAAGAGAAGCAATCTCAACGATGATTGTTTCCGTTGCAGAGCCCTGAAGAGCAGGAACTGCCCCTCTGGACGTCATTCCCAGTCCGACAATACCGATGAGAACAGCAATCGCCATGGAGATGACGACCCATACGCTCGCCACGCGGCGTGAGATCTTGAGCTTTCTGTCATCCTCGATGGCCATGAAGCGCAGTAAGATATGTGGCATGCCGATATAGCCGAGACCCCATGCCAGAGTCGAGACAATCGTGACAAAGCCATACGGCTGAGCTGTCCCATTCGTGGCATCGTACGTCTCATGGAAGCTTAAGTAGCCCGGCAGAGCCTTAGCATTGGCAATGACAGCATCCATGCCTCCTGCCTTGCTGACGCCAAAGACCAGAACGACAATGAGTGCAATCGTCATGACGATACTCTGGATAAAATCCGTAAGAGAAGCAGCCAGAAAGCCTCCGGTTGTCGTGTAAATGACGATGACAATGGCACTTAGAATCATTGCAATGTGGTAGTCCGCGTGGAAAAGACTTGCGAAAAGCTTGCCGCAGGCTGCAAATCCCGATCCCGTGTAGGGAACAAAGAAAATGATGATCTCCAGGGCGCCGATCAGCATAAGCACGCGATGCTTGTCCTGATAGCGATCGGAGAAGAAATCAGGAATGGTGATGGATCCGGTTCTGGCCGTGTAGCGGCGGATACGCTTTGCTACAAAGAGCCAGTTGAGATAGGTTCCAATCGAAAGTCCGATGGCAGTCCATCCGACATCGGCCAATCCCGACAGATAGGCGAGGCCGGGCAGGCCCATGAGCAGATAGGAGCTCATGTCTGAGGCCTCGGCACTCATGGCCGTAACCAGTGGGCCCAGACTTCGGCCTCCCAGATAGAAGTCACTGACAGTTTCATTTTTCTTGGCGACGGCAAATCCGATGAGCAGCATACCCAGCAGGTACACGATCATGGATAGCAGAATGCCGACCTGACCATTTGTCATAGAAGATTCCCCCTTCGCGTGGTTTATGATATCCATTCCACTTTGTAATAAAAGACTTTTGCATTTTACCACAGTGAAGCAGGAAAAGCCATAGCTTTGTCCATCACATGTCTTCCAAGACCTCATAAAAGTCATGATAAATCCAGGTGCATTTTTTACATATTTCCTCTGTGGGCTGGACCAGGTCGGGAATCATGCAGACAGACATACCCGCCGCATGGCCGGCGAGAACTCCGTTCATACTGTCCTCAAAGACGACGCAGTCAGACGAGGGACAGCCGAGTTTTTTTCCCGCCAGGAGGAAGATGTCCGGCTCCGGCTTTCCGTGCTCGACCTCTTCACCGCTTACGATCCCATCGAAAAAGCCGGCAAGCCCCGAGATGCGCAGGTTGGATCGGATCTGTTCGGGATTGGAGCTCGACGCGATGGCGATCTTCTTCCCCTCTTCCTTCATTCTGGCCAGAATCTCCGGCACGCCTTTTTTGACGGGCACATCTTTTTCCAGCTTGTCGTGCATTCTCTGCCTGCAGGCGATGCGGACGACCGCCCCGTCAGAGACGTGATAATACTTTTCCAGCGTCCGCAGCATGAGCTCGCCGGTTGTCCCTGAGATCTTTTTTACCCAGTCCTCAGGAAGAGTGACGCCCATCTCATCGGCAATTTCATGCCATGTCTCCTGATAGAGTCTCTCCGTATCAAAGAGAATCCCATCCATATCAAAGATCATACCTGTCTGTTTCATCTTCTGTTTTGCTCCTTCTTTTGAGGTGACTTATTTTTTTAAATCGTTTTTCTGGAATTAAGTATACCAAAGGAAGAGGTATGTGTGGAATGTTTTTAAGCTGAATCTTGGATTTTTATTTGCACTTATGGTATGCTATACTGTGTAAAAAGATATCCGCATAAAAAGGAGGACCGCCATGAACATAAATCCATATCTGCTGGAACTGCCCCCTTATGTCGCCGCCTACATCCGCGAGGAAGAAGAGACCCATGCCGTATCCAATAAAACAGCGGCAGCTTTCGCTTTCGATTTCCAGACCTTCTTTGACTATCTTGTCCAGTTCCGCTCCCCGCGCTACCCTTCCCCCAAAGAGGTGCCTCTGGCGGACTTTCTCGCCCTGAAAGAAGCAGACCTCAGTCAATATATGGACTATCTTGTAGAGACAAAAAAACTCGCCTCCAATACAGTCCTCCGCAAGGTCTCTACCCTGCACCGCTTCTTTCTCTACCTGCATAAAAAAGGCCTCACTGACGCCTGCCCGACGGTCTTCCTTCAAAAACCGCAGTCCCGCCGCAAAAAAGACGTCCTCACAGAGAAGCAGATCCTGACCCTTCTCTCCGGGATCCGCTCCAACTCAAAAATCCTGGTGAAGACGGAAAATGGCCGCGAGATTCTGCCCATCTCGAGACGGGCTCGCCTCAAGCGCGAAAAATGTATCCCCAGGAACCTTGCCATCATCACTCTCTTTCTCGAGACCGGCATCACCATTCAGGAAATGGCATCTCTCAACATAGCAGACTTTGATTACGACAAAAAATCCATTCATGTCGAAGGCCGCACAGACGTGAACGATCTGCCCCTCGATGAAGCATCCGCGGACGCCGTGCACTTTTACCTCTACGGTGAAGGCGTTCCGCGCTGGTTTTATGAAAAATACCCCGGCAACACGAGGCTTTATACTTTCTGCCGCACCTATATGGATGATGAAAATATACGAAATCTGGCAGTGAAAGAATTCGGCAGATCAGACGACCTCTTCCTCGACGACATTGAGGAATGCGCCCGCCACTGGAGGCGGGCCGGCCGTGAGGCAATGAATCCCAAAGATCCGGATGCCCTCTTTTTGTCCAACCGCGGGACCCGGCTCTCCGTCCGCTCCATCCAGAACCTGGTCGCCGACCTCACAGAGACCTATCTTGGCGTACGGTGCACGCCCCACATGCTGCGCATAACAAAAGAGGCAGAACTTCTGGCGGAAAATCCGGCAGAAGCCTACCTCTATATGAATAAGAAAACCTTAAAACCCGGCTGGTTTGACTACGCCTTCCGGGAGTAACAATCAGTGTCTCTCCGGGCCGTCGAAAGTCTCGCAGAAGCGGGCGGCAAAAGACGGCTCCTCATGGCCCTGCACAAGGTGGGAAATGTCCCCCAGTCTCCTGGCACGGAAGATAGCGATGCCCTCCTGTCTCTCCTCCGTAATAAATTCGGTCACGGAACTCGGGACAAAGGCAAAATGCATCCACAGCGTAAAGGGAGACACATGCATGAGATGGGACGCCAGAAGGCACTCGAGCCCAAGGTGGCAGAAACAGGCGACCGTCCGCCGGTTGGGAGCAACTGCGTCATAGATGAGTCCATCCCGCCTGTAGCCGTGGTCGGCAAGCATGGCGTCAAAGTTGTCAAAGACATACTCGGAGCACTCCTCAAGATGACCGGCTATGGCGAGGTCCGAGTGCAGCCACTCTTTGCAATCATAGAGCTCCGGGTGATCCTTCGCATAAGAAGGAAGAACGTCCCAGATAATGCGAGGGGCATAGGTGGGCACTTTTCCCTGCTCATCGGGGAGGTAAGCCTTCACAGAACCCGGATGCAGCATCTCGTAGTAGGATTTGTGCCCGCCGATAAAACCGCTCAGTTCTTTTCCTCCATCGAGAAGCGGCGTATCCTCGCCATAGGCGCAGCGAAGCTCCGGATGTTGATTGAGATTGAGGTCCGTCATAAATTCCATGAGCCAGGGGACAGTCGTCGTCTTCTCAACAGTGACATTCTGAAGGCCGATCTCCGCGGTCTGCCGGGCACGCCCCAGAGGTGAGATGTACACCTCTCTGATTCCCATTTCCGGGATCACCCGGGAGAGAAGCTCTGCTTCTCTTCTTCCCTTCTCTGTCAGTGCATCGTGTTCGTAATCAGGGTCGCCGTGGCGAACAAATAGCAGTCTCATAAAGCTCCTCTCCATACGGAAATATCATTTTGCATATGTTTTCACGATGCCGAGCAGGATATCGGTAACGGTATCCATGTCCTCCGCCGCGATGTGTTCGTAGGGGCCGTGATAGCCATAGCCGCCGGTGCCCAGATTGGGGCAGGGAAGACCGCGGAAGCTGAGCTCACTGCCGTCGGTCCCGCCACGGACAGGGGACGTATCCGGCTCAACGCCCAGACCCAGCATCACTTTTTTTGCATTTTCAACCAGATGCATACAGGGGCGGATCATCTCCTCCATGTTCTTATACTGCATTTTGATGGTCAGATGAACCGTACCCTCCCCATATTTTTCATTGAGCGTCTTCTCAATGTGGTGGAGAGTATCAAGTCTGGCATTGAAATTAGATTCTTTGTGATCGCGGACGATGTAGGTCATGCTGGCGCGGGAGACATCTCCCTTCATGTCGCAGAGATGGAAAAATCCCTCGTATCCCTCCGTAAGTCTCGGAATATCCCCTGCCGGCAGCATGCTGTTGATTTCACAGGCGACAAGAGCCGCATTCACCATGAGCCCTTTGGCGCTTCCCGGATGGACGGCGAAGCCTGTGATGGAAAATTCCGCCTGAGCCGCATTGAAGGTCTCATACGTGATCTCCCCCTTATATCCGCCGTCGACCGTATAGGCGTAGTCCGCTGCAAATGCATCGAGATCCAGCCACGCCGCCCCGGACCCGATCTCCTCATCCGGGGTAAATGCAATGGATATCTGCCCGTGAGGAATATTGCCGGAAACAAGACTCTCCGCCATAGTCATAATCTCGGCGATTCCAGCTTTGTCGTCGGCGCCCAGGAGCGTTGTCCCGTCTGCCGTGATCAGGGTCTTCCCCTTCATCTCTTTGAGGTCAGGAAAGTTCTCCGGGTCAAGAACGAGATCATTTCCCAGATCAATCGCTTCTCCATCGTAATTTTCATGGAGAACAGGGTGGACATTTTCCCCTGCATAGTCAGGGGCTGTATCCATGTGAGCAATGAAGCCTATGTGGGCGGCATCTTCACACCCCTTCGCTGCGGGAAGGATGCCTGTCACATAGCACTTGTCCGTGACAGTCACGTCTTTTATACCGAGAGATTTCATCTCGTCGGCCAGGAGACGTGCCAGATCAAACTGGCGCTCTGTGCTCGGAACTGTTTCGGAATCCGGATCACTTGTTGTATAGACTTTTGCGTAGCGGACCAGCCGCTCATAAGCTCTCATTTTTCATGCACCGTCTTTCCCGTCAAATGATCGATTGTCATCCAGAAGCCACAGGCGCGGGCTTTGTTCTTCTCTAATGCCTCATCCACTTCCTCCATCGTCGGATAATACTTGCATCCGAGCTTGCGAAGAATGTCAATCTTCTCCTCTTCTTCCGTCGCGACATGAATCCTGCCAAAGACCATGATGCTGTTGACTGTATAGGCCCAGTCTCCCTCTTTCTTGTAGCCGTCATCCCAGCCGGTAAAGCACACCGGTGCCCCCTCTTTCAGGAGTTCAGATTTCTTGCCGGAGAGTGCCCCGTGGAACATGAGAACATTTTTTTCCTCATCATAATAAAAATTGATAGGAAGGGCATATGGATAGCCCTCGCTCTCAGAGAAGGCGAGGGTGCCTCTCATGACCATTTTCAAGAGGCCTCTGCACTCCTCTTCGGTCATCTGCTGCTTCACTCTTCGCATTGGGCGCATTTCCATAAGCATTTCCTCCGTAATTTCTGAATATTCTAAAGTGTCTGGTGACAGGCACCGATCCCTCAGGTCAGATGCTTTTCAAAGTATCCGTTGATGTTGACGCCTGAGTTCTCGACGACAAAGGCGGTCGGGTCGTACTCGCGAATGAGACGGCGCAGGCGCGGGGCCTCATACTTGTCGACAATAATGTAGAGAATTTTTTTCTCCTCACCGGAGTAGGTTCCGATAGCCTGCCACTCGGTCACTGTGCGGCGCAGCTCTTTCTGAATCAGCTGCTCCAGTTCCGTCGCATCGGACTGAAGAATGACATGAAACTCCACGCTGATGTTCTGGGTAAAGAAGTGATCGAGCGCATAGGCCGTCACCCAGGACCCGATGAGGGAGTAGATCACCGTCTGAATGGGATGACTGAATGCCATAATCGCGAAGACGACAATATTGAGGTAGAGATTGGCGTTGCCGACACTGGCGCCGTTCTTCTGATGGACGATGAGGACGCCAATGAGGTCCATGCCGCCGTCGCAGGCTCCCTGCCTCAATGTCAGACCCATCATGGCTCCGCAGATGACGTTTCCCACTATGCAGGAGGCAAAAGGATCTGAGATAAGTCCCTTTGTCGACACCGGGATGACATAGAGCAAAATGGACTCGACCGTGATGACCAGAATCGTCTTTGCAAAATAGAGTTTTCCCATCACTTTATGGGCAATGATGAGAAAAGGAACGTTGACGATATAGTAAATGAGACCCGATATGTCTCTCGTTCCCTTAAAGACAGCGACATGGTTGACTAAAAATGTACGCAGGAGCTGGGCCAGGCCAAGAATACCGCCGGTGTAGAGACCTGCCGGTACAATGAACTCATTCATGCCAACTGCATAAATCGCCGAAGCCAGAATGAGTATGCCAATTCTCCTCGCCTCGTAGCGCACCTTCTCCCTTGCATCCATAACCTCATCCCCCTGCTTGTACAAAGCTCTTTTCAAAATCTCCTTCACTATAGCATAAAACCACCCGACTCTCAATCCCCATGATCTGTAACGACACTTTCGTTACTGTTCACGTTACATTTCACGGGTGGGGGCACAACGTCGCTCCACAAAAAGACCTTCCATCCGGACTTAGTAAATTTGCGCGC
>OMTP01000009.1 GCA_900313955.1 uncultured Lachnospiraceae bacterium
GCCTTCTTCCGGAGCGCATTCGATTTTCGCCGCCTGCTTTTGCGGCGAAAATGACTAAGTGAAGGAAGAAGGCCTTTGTGCGAAGCGGCGAAGTGACCCACCCGTGAACTGTAACCTCTGACTTATGATTTCTGCAGCAGGGCCTGCATGGCGGCGTCGTCGAGAAGCTGCCTGCCGGTGCCGTGGCGGAAGGTGAAATAAGCGGCGATGACGTCGGGCTGGAGGTCTTCGCCGATGACGATGAGGACTTCCTGTCCCTCTTTGACGGGTACGCACTCGATGCGCTCGCGGGTAGCGTTCAGCTCGTCATAGCCACCGTCGCTGTTCTTTAAGAAGCCCTTGACCCGGAAGACATGGCCGGCTCTCTCCTCTGTAAAGAGTTTTCGGATCTGGGAGACAATTTCCTCGCGGCTGCCCTCGACATCCATATAGAAGAGGGATGTGAAGTTGTTGTCGTCCATACTGAGAATCTTAACCAGGTCGTGCATCTCGCAGGAGGCATTTTCCAGTCTCCTGTACTCATCCTCCGAAAATGTTTTCCAGTCCATGGCGAGGACATTTTTCTCTTTGGAAAATGTCCTCTTTCCACCGAATTCTTTTATGCTGTCGTTGATCATCTTCAACGTGCGGTCGACAGCTTCCTGCCCGTACATCTGGGTGCGGCTCATGACCAAAATGCCGGCGTCGACGGTCTCGGAGGCCAGCACGTAGCGCGAGTCGCGGGAGAGGTCTTTCTCCATCCCGGCGTCGACAACAGCGATGACCGAGCCCGGCTCGTACCAGCGGTCGATCGGGTCCTCATGGAGGACATCGAAGAACTCGTCCACGTCATAGATGCCCGACGGCTCGACGAGAACGCGGTCGTAGCCCAGCATGCCGAGGGCGATGAGCTTGGACTTGAAACGGCGTCGGTGACAGTCGGCGTCATTGCCGCCGACGACCATCTCCAGATCACATTTTTCGCTCTCGAGTCCCTTTAAGAGCATCATGTCGACATTGATGGCGCCGTAATCATTTTCCAAAATGGCGATGCGCTGACCTGTGCCCACAAGATGGGCGGCGTAGTTTTTAAGAAATGTCGTCTTCCCCGAGCCGAGGAAGCCTGTCACTAAGTCAAGTTTGATCATACATATCCTTTCCAGGTGCGCCGCCGGGGACGGCCTCATGGCGCAGCCAGAGCGGCACCATGAGGACCATCCCCGGTGGCGCACCCGCTCACAGCTTGCGGAACCCCTCCCAGATGTACATCATGAAGGTGCGGGGCAGAATCTTACCGAAAAAGCGATGGATGGTGCAGATAAAGCCCGGAGTGGAGACAGCAGCGCCTCGGCGGCTGGCCGCGAGGGCGCGCTTCGCCACTTTGTCGGAGGGAACGCCCAGATTGAAGTTGCTGATGGATTTGTCCGGGGCCGCATTCGCCTCGTTGTCGTTGGCGACCGGCAGGAACTCCGTGTCTTTCATCCAGTACGGGCAGACAGCCGTGACGGCGATCTTCCGCGGCAGAAGCTCCATCCGGAGGGCCCGCGAGTAATTGTAGAGGAAGGTCTTGGTGGCTGCATAAATATTGATGTGCTGCAGGGGCTGAAAAGCCGCCGTCGAGCAGATCTCGATGATGCGGTCGCCGGCTTTCATAAAAGGCAGGCAGGTTACCGTCGTATCCACAGCTGCCCGGCAGTTGAGGTCAATCATGTTGTCGCTGTCCCGCCGCGTCACTTTGGAGTAATTGCCGATCTTGGCAAATCCCGCATTGACGATTAAAATGCCCACGCGGGCATCTGCCTCTCTAAGTGCATTTTCCAGATTGTCAAAGGACTCCCTTTTCAGCAGATCGAGGGGGAAAATGCGCGTCTTCTTTGAAATCCCTTCCGCGGTCTCCTTCAGGCGGTCCTCACGGCGCGCGACAAGCCAGATCTCATCGATCTTCTTCTCCTTTGCGTCAATCTCCCGGGCAAACTTCATCCCCAGGCCGCTCGAGGCTCCGGTAATGAGCGCGATTCTCATGATTTCGCCCCCTTCCCCGTATGATACCAGATTCTCTCCCCAATTCCAATCACACAACTGAGGACGGCTGTCCACAGGGCCATACTCCCGATCGCGCCCTGCACCCACTTCCATAGACTCGCCACAATCTTCAAAACTTATACCTCCTTTTGAACAAGTGAGCAGCAACATAAAAACAACCTGCGGGCAGGCAGGTTGTTTTGGTTTCCTATCCATGAGGGATCACCAGTCCTGGAAGATCTCGCGGGGATCATCATAGTCTTCAGCGTAGCGGATGCGGCCGCTGGCGGTCAGGGTGCAGAGGTAGCCGTTGCTCTCGTGAATCTGCCAGATGGCCTTCTGCATGTCGGAGAAGACCTTCTCTACTTCCGTGCGGTCCTGGTAGCGGCCGATGGCGCAGAATGTCGCTCCCTCGAGACGACCAATCACATAGCCAATCGGCAGGGCGCCGTGGAGCGTGTCAGCGATCTTCTTGAGGAGCACAATTCCCTCCTCGCGTCCGTAGATGTTGTAGAAAGACTGAAACCCCATCGTTGTGATTCGTATACTTGCAAATGGTATCTTGCGGTACATGGCATTTTCCACATATTTGACGGCAGAAGCGATCGTCGCATAGGTGCTCATGACTCCGGTCAGCGAGTCGGTCGCCATAAGGGCCGCCTTCTTATCCTCTACTTTTTTGCGGTCATCGGCGTCCTCAAAGTAGCCCATGAGTCCGATGATGCGGCCGCCCGAGTAGAGTGGCATCTTCGTCGCGATGATGTTATGGAGCACGCCTCGGATGACACAGCTGCCAACCGCATTCGTAATGACCACTCCCTTCTCGATGACATCCTCCTCATCATTTTTAAAGGGCTCATCATCGACGTGCCAGTTCATATCCTCGTCTGTCTTGCCGATCAGATCCTTGCGGGTAATATGGTAGTACTGAAGAAACGAGTTGCTTGCGCCCAAAAAGCGGCGCTGGCGGTCCTTCCAGAAAAACTTGATGCTGGTCTGCAGCTGAAAATTTCTCCACATGACCCCGTCTGAGACGATGCTGTAGGGATTCTTCTTGGCGTTGGTTTCCACAAGAAGCTGCTGAATGTCCTCCCGCTCGAAATCCGTATCCTTGATGAGCACCAGAAACTGGGCCTCCTCACGGTCGGTGTGCAAAGCGAGCAGCACATGCTCCTCCCAGACAAATGTGCCCTGGCGGGTTTTGCGGCGGAAATAGTTTATGAGTTTTCCGCCATTTTGATAGAGCCGCAGCATGAGGGTGTCAAAGTCATAAAAATCCGTGTAGCGGTCCCAGTCCTCAGGATACACCACTGTGTCGCGCTCATTTTCAAAATACCGACGTATGCCGCGGGTATGCTTGTACTGAGCATCCTTGACCGTGTCGTTGAAAATGCAGTAGAGATCGTCGTCCTTCAGATTCACCTGCGTCACCCAGTGGTAGAGCGTAAGTGAACCTCGCAAAACCGAATCTGCAATGTGATTTGTCTCCTTCTCATCCTCCTCATGGGTGACATCATAGATATTACACGCATAGACAAATGTATTTTTATAGTTGGAGACGACCTGCACATGCAGATGAAAATACCTGTTCTCAAAGGGCAGATATTTGTCCGCCAGCTGATTCACGGATTCCATAGAATCCGCCACATTTCTCAAATACGTAAAATGAGAAAAGAGCGGAGAGTTGATCTTAAGCTCCAGCTGCTCGAGGTTTCTGACATGGAGACTGCGCATCTGCTTCATGAAAGGTTCATTTCCATAGAGTATGCGCAGATACTTGCCATTGTCCTCGACAAGACAGAGAGGAAGATCCGTGATGACATTGATCTGGCCCACGGTATCATAATACTTTCTCCAGGCATAATCTTCGATGTGCAGATGCTTCTTCGTGATCTGGAGGAAACTGTCCTCAAGAGGCATGGGCTTGCCAAAATAATAGCCCTGCACTTTCTCGCATCCAATGCTCCTCAGAAATTCCAGCTGCTCTTCCGTCTCGACGCCCTCTGCAAGGGTGCGAATGCCGATCTTCTTGGCCATGTCAACAACAGACATAATGATCTGCCGGGAACGCTCCGTCATGTTGGACATGAAGGCCATATCCAGCTTAATCGTATCGAACTGATAGTCCTTGAGGACATTGAGTGAGGAGTAGCCGCTGCCGAAATCATCCATCCAGACCTTGTAGCCTGCCTGATGGAAGCGGTTGATCTCAAATGCCATGCGGTCGGAGTCCTTAAGGATCATGCCCTCGGTGATCTCCACATGGACAAAGGAGCGCGGAATGCTGTGCTCACGCACTTCTTCCTCAAGATCCTCCAGGACATCAAAGGCCAGAAAGTCCTGCCAGGAATGATTGAAGGAAACCGGAACGACGGACAAATTGAATGCCAGCCTCTCCTGGATATCCTGACAGATCACCTTGATGATGTGGCGGTCAAGCAGGCTGATTCTATGACTCTCCTCCAGCGCAGGGATAAAAGCCGCAGGGGACAGGAAACCATAAACCGGATCTCTCCAGCGAGCAAGGTCCTCCATACCGCACAGGGCACTCGAAAGCGTGCGCACGACCGGCTGATAATAGACCTCGATCCAGTTTTTCTCGATCGCCTCTTCAATATGAGAGACAATATACTCTTTCATTTCCATAGAATGTCCCTCCGCCACTTACATCTCTTCCTCTCTTCTTTGTCAATCACTTTTATTTTAGCAGATTCCCGGCAGAATTGTTGACTGATTTGAGGTATTTCCTCCCTATATTTGTTTGAATTGACGATCTTTATGGGACAATGTGCACGACTGAATGCTTTTTTTGCTATTGCTCTTCGCTTGTAGTAACTTTATGCTCTCCCTCTATGTTCTTTCTTTCGTCTCACTCCTGCGAAGCCGCATGCTGCATATCCCAGCGATACGCAGTATCAGCGCGCTCAGCGACCGGAAGCATCCAGTCGGGAGTGACATCGCGGCCGAGACCCTTCAGCATCGCCTGATCACTTTTGATTGTGGAACCGGACGTCGTCAGCATGTTGCCCGTGATACTTGCGCTTGCCCCTGAAGAAAATGTCTCGATCCCGTTCTCTTTCATAAGCGCGCGACCTCCCGCCAGACGAATATTTGCTTCGGGATTGATGTAGCGGAAAATGGCTACTGTACGGAGGATTTCGTCCTCTGTGAGACGCCTGTTGTTTTCAAGCGGTGTTCCCTTGATGGGCATGAGAGAGTTGATTGGAATGGACTCAATTCCAAGCTCGCTCAAAGTGAGAGCCATGTCGATGCGGTCCTCCCAGTTTTCGCCCATGCCGATGATGCCGCCGGAACATACGCATAACCCCTCCGCTTTGGCACGCTTAATATTGGCAATTTTGTCATCAAAAGTGTGCGTCGTGCAGATGTGCGGGAAAAATCTTCGCGATGTCTCTATATTATTGTGGATACTGGTGACGCCGGCCATGTGAAGGCGATGGAACTGCTCACTCGTCAAAAAGCCCAGAGAACAGCACAGTTCAATATTGAGCTCTTTGTGCATCCGCTCAAAAACATGGATAATTCTCTCAAAATCCTCGGGTGTCGGGCTTTTCCCGGACGTCACGATCGCAAAGCGGTCCACGCCTTCATCCTGATTGGATTTCGCCTGTCTGACAATCGTGTCCTCATCGAGAAGACTGTAGACTTCGCAGTCTGTACGGCTGTGGAGCGACTGCGCACAGAACTTGCAGTTCTCTGCACAGCGTCCGGATCTGCCGTTGATAATGGTGCACAGATCCACCTTGTCTCCGTAGAGAGCCTTCCGGATCTGATCTGCCCCCTGACGCAGTTCCTTCACGTCGCAGTCAATCATCCAGGAGAGATCATCTCCTCTGGTCAGTCTTTTTCCATTGATAATTTCTCGAGCAAGCTTCAGACAATCCATTTTATGGTACCTCACTTCCAATATGTCATCGTTCCAATCCCATTTAGTATAACGGGAGGACCGGTCTTGTCAAGTCAACGAAAGTTCTCTGCCTTTCACTTGATGACGGATAGTTACTGTTCACGGGTCAGCCAGAACACTATGTCTTGCTGTCTGGCAGAAGGTCGCGGGCGGCGCGATCCTCTTTGACGCGGGCGGGAATGAATTTCTCCCAGTCATGGATGCGCTCTTTCATCCCCTCAACATCTAGGACGCCGCAGGCGAAGCCCTTTTTCACGAGCTCTTCCGGCAGGTACTGGTCATACTTGTCAAACTCCGGCACTTCTTTGGGGTAGACCAGGTTCATGGGATCGATGGGAAGCCTGGCTGTCTCCGTCACAATGAGGAAGAATTCGTCCCGTCCTGCTTTCATCGTGAACTGCATAAAATAGGGGCGGTAGGGATCGAGGCCCTTCAGTCCCAGCGCCTTGCCGCAGTAGATCCTGAGAAATCGCTCGAGGGCAAGGAAGGCATACGTTCCAAGCCACGGAAAGAGCACCCACATATTTCCGCCCAGATTCTGGAGCGGATTCTCCGTGATGTGAGCCTCGGCGGCCATTTTCCGGGCATTCATGAGGCGGACGGAGGCGTTTCTCATGAGATAGGGATAGGATGCATGTTCCACAAGAACCCTGCGCATGCGGAGAAGGATCTTCGTGTTGATGTCCCCCGGCACGTCGCCGAAGTAGGCCGGGACCCTGCCCTTGACCTGGGTGCAGTAGACCGTGTGGCGCTTGCGGTCGACCTCGTCGACGACCCAGACATGGCCGGCAATGGCGATCTTCTCGCCGGGCGGAGGTGGTGCGACCAGGGTGCCGATCTCCTGGGACTCGCTGCGGACGGTATACTCTTCGTTCTCCTGAAAGACAGCGTAGAACTTGTAATTGTTGACGACCCGCTCACCGGCAAGTCCGACGATGAGGCCGCCCCGCTCGGTCGTCTGAATGTGATCCATTGCAAGCAGGTGGCGGAGCAGGACTTTATAATCCTCTGCGCTGATGCGGTAGAAGGGGGCAAGCGTTAAAACCCGTGAGGCCAGCTCCCCGGCCGTCATCTCTCCGCCCGAGGCGAGCGTGCTCATCGTCTGGTGGTAGAGCAGGCTGTAAGGCAGGCGATCGAGACGGGGCGGCTCGACCCACTTCTCCTCAAGATAGAGCTGGACGAGAGCGATTCCCTGAATGAGTTTCCACGGAACCGCATCCGGCATCATGGCCCGGGCCATGGGCGGATCTTCCCGCATAACAAACCACATCTCCGGCGGCTGGCCGCGGCGGCCGGTCCGCCCCATCCTCTGCAGAAACGAGGAGACTGTGAAGGGAGCATCGATCTGGAAGGCCCGCTCCAGTTTTCCGATGTCGATGCCGAGTTCCAGCGTCGCAGTCGTCACCGTCGTCAGAGCCGCATCCTCATCCTTCATCTGCTCCTCGGCCGACTGGCGGAAAGAAGCGGAGAGATTGCCGTGATGGATGAGGAAGCGGTCGGGCTCCTTTTTCTCCTCGCAGTACTCGCGCAGGGTCGTGGTCACGGCTTCCGCCTCCTCGCGGGAGTTGCAGAAGACAAGGCACTTGCGCCCACGCGTGTGCTCGAAGATATAGCCAATCCCTGGGTCTGCCGCCCTGGGGGCCTCGTCAGTTGCCGGGGAGAGAACCGGAAGCGGTGCTCCGTCAGGGGACGCCTTCTCCTGGAATCCGCCGTCTCCTGTATCCCGGAACATTTCCGCAGAGCCCTCCCCTGCTCTTCCCTCAGCGGCATCTCCTGTCTCCCCGATGGATCCCGCCTTCTCATCGCCCGATGAGGTTTTCTCTCCCGGCGCCGTCACCGATGCGATCACCTCTGCATCAATCACCTTTCCAGTTCTTTTTGCAAAGTCCGCCCGCAGGGCAGAGTTCTCCCCTGCTTCTTTTTCCATGTGTTCGCGAATCTTATCCTCAGCGCTCTTCCGATCCGCATCCTCGGCCGCCTGCGGTCCACTCGTAAAGAAGTGCTCCATGGACAGCCGCCATGTCTGTCCCGGACTTTCAATTCTGGGGATAATCGTCTCCCTCCCGGTCCCGGCTCCCAGAAACCTTCCGGTCATCTCCGGATCCCCGATGGTCGCGGAGAGGCCGATCCGCCTGGGGTTGACTCCCGCCATCTTTGATAGTCTCTGAATGAGGCAGAGCGTCTGCCCGCCCCGGTCGCCCCGCATGAGCGAATGGACCTCATCGATGACGATAAAGCGCAGGTCACCAAAGAGTTTGGGAATATAGGAATGCTTGTGAAGAAGAAGAGCCTCGAGCGACTCAGGTGTAATCTGCAGAATCCCCGACGGATGCTTCATGAGTTTTCTCTTGTGGGACTGGGACACATCCCCGTGCCAGTGCCAGACCGGGATCTCCGCCGCCTCACACAGATCCGTGAGGCGCTGAAACTGGTCATTGATGAGGGCCTTCAGAGGTCCTATGTAAATGACTCCCACAGAGCTGGACGGATTCTCCGTCAAAAGCGTCAGAATCGGGAAGAAGGCGGCCTCTGTCTTACCGGCAGCAGTCGATGCGCTGATGAGCACATTGGCATCCGTGTTGAAAATGGCATCTCCAGCGGCGGCCTGGACTGCCCGAAGAGACTCCCATCCCTGCTCGTAGATGAAATCCTGAATAAAAGGCGCATAGCGGCTGAATATGTCTGACATGGGAATCCACCTCCAAAATCCTGGTTCCATAGTCTTCTGCGGATGCCTCTAAGTATGGATGCGGGGACGATTCTTCTGGCAGCGCCAGCATTCCTCCTGAGGGGGACAAAAGAACCGTCCCTGTGGCCTCAAATCTGAAATTCCGCGAAGTTCTCCCCCTGGCGGGCATTTCCCGCGAGCTCGTCGCGGGCAGTGACGGTGCCGTCCGGGGCGAGAGCCGCTTCCTCCTGTGAGGCCAGATCACCTTTGCTGTAGGAGAACTCGTCAGAGCCAAGGAGGTCAGCCGGCTTTTTGCCCGGATGCTGGTAGAGCAGGTCCAGGAGCTCGATAAAGTCGCGGATGACTTCGCGGGGCGTGATCTGCCTGTCTGCCCCGATGCGGGCGTACTCCATCTGAATAAAAGCTGCCAGATCCTGGTCAGTCAGGTTCACCTCATAGCCGTAGAGCTCCGCATGGATTTCCGCCAGCTTGCCGGTCAGGACCAGCATCTCCTCCGCAGTGAGGGGCTCCAGATGAATGACCGGTGCCAGGAGGTCGCGGGCTCCCTCTTTGGAAAACTTGCCGTCGGCGAGGCGCGAGCGGAGGGCCTCGTAGCTGTAGATGCCGCGCCGTCTGTCCTCGACGCACTGGGGCGTCCCGCTCATGAGAATGCCCAGATACCGGGCCTTGCCCTGCATGGTGTCGTTGTACATGGTCAGCATCTTCTCATAGTTATACTGGCGGGTGATGGCATTGGGGATCTTGTAGATATTGACCAGCTCGTCAATCATGATGTAGAGGCCGCTGTAGCCGGCTCTGACCAGAAACCAGGCGAATAGCTTCAGGTAGTCGTACCAGTCGTCATCCGTGATGATCACCGTGACGCCCAGCTCACGCTTTGCCTCTGTCTTGGTCGCATACTCACCGCGAAACCACTTGAGGACCATCCCCTTTGTCTCGTCGTCCCCTGTGACGGATGCGCGGTAGTACATCGTGAGGAGGCGGGCAAAGTCGAAGCCGTGCACCAGCTCCTGCATGGAGCGGATGACGCCCATAAGATTCGTCTCGACAGCTTTCTCAAAGGCCGTGTCTCCCGGAGCAAGGCCTGATTTTTCTGCCGTCTCCGCCTCCACACCGGACATCCACCGGTCCAGAATGAGAGGCAGGGCTCCACCCTCGGGCCGCGTCTTTGTGGACATGTTGCGGACAAGCTCCCGATAGGTAGCCAGTCCCTGCCCGCGCGTCCCCTGCAGGCGTCTCTCGGGAGAGAGGTCAGCATCGACCACGACAAAGTTCCTGTCCATGACGTAGGAGCGGATGGTCTGCAGAAGGAAACTCTTGCCGCTGCCGTACTTGCCCTCGATGAAGCGGAAAGATGCCCCGCCCTCGGAGATCACATCCACATCATGCAGAAGAGCCTCGATCTCATGCTTGCGCCCTACCGTAATATAGGGCAGACCAAGCCTGGGCACAACGCCGCCCTTGAGGGAATTGATGACCGCAGCCGCGATTCTCTTGGGAACTTTTCTCTTGTTTCTCTCCATTTCCAAAACTCCTGTCCTTCATCTATAGCAAATGGCCTGCATGGCTTTTACCGGAATTTCTATTCCGCGCCCAAAATATCTCTTACATCTTCCTCGTAATCCTCAATCAGATGCGGTTCCTCCCCGTCAAACTCAAGGACGGTATCTCCGATCTCCTCCATGAGCTTGTCATTGATCGAGTCGACCAGCATGGAAAGCCTGATATGGTTTTCATCGATATAGGCCTTCCACGGCTTTCCCTCCATGAGAGCACTGAGGAAGAATGCTTCCTGCTCTGTGAGTCCTGCCGGATAAGAAGATTCCACAGAACCTGCCACTGGCTCATGCCCATGGACGTCCGTCTCTGACGAATCTCCCTCTTTCATCCACATACCCATGCTATGCGTCTCATGTTCTCCCACTTTTTTCTCCGCGAATGTGGACAGATTGGGCTCTATTCGTGCACTTTTTTCCCCGGCTGTGGGTAAGGCATTCATGATTTGATCCAGAACTTCAGGCTCTGTGGGGGACGGTGCATGTTTCTCGTGCCTATGCTCATCCGGTGAAGTAGGCACTGCCCCTGCCGTCTCCCCTTCCTCCTCATCGACAATGAGCGACTCCATGGTGACGTCGGCATCGCGGCGGATGCCAGCCAGCCGGGACATGTTGAGAACCAGTCTTGGATGTTTTTCTTCCTCTTTCTTTGCCAGAAATGCGTCAAGAATCTGGCTCAGCTTCTGCGATACATAGGGATCCTTCATGCGGCTCTTGATAGGGTGACCAAAATGAGTCTTCTTCCGCATGAGGCAGTCGGTCTCTGCGACAATCTCCCCCAGAAGCTCGCTTTTTTCCGCCTCTGAATAGGCGGTCTCGCAGAACCAGCCGTCGTTCAGGCAGCGGTAGGTCTCGACATGACTGACCCTGAAGACCTCCTCTTTGATCTGGCGATAGGGATAAAAAACTGCGGACTGAAAAAGGGTCACCGGGTAGGCTCCTCCCGGACCGAAGATCATCTCTGTGAGGGGCAGGCTGTCTGTCTGCTCAAGAAAGTCATCAAGTCCCCAGTAGGCTGCCTGCACAGCTTCCATAAACAGAGCCGGCTCTTTTTTATAGAATATCGACCTCTTTGGATCATAGGACGAATAGACAGCTGCAGCTTTGAAGAACTCCTCAGGACTCGACTCACAAGTTCCCTTCAAAAACTGCGAGACAAGCTGTCCCTGCTCCAGTGAAAAATAAGGCTCCTTCACTTCTTCTGTCAGGTGATGATAGATGATGTAGTCATGAATCCATCTTGTCATCTGTACTTTGAAGTCAGGTCTCAGTTTTTCAAAGTAAGCGCGCAAAAAGGTCAGCTTCTGAAGACCCTCCTGTGGTGTCACGCCTATGTTGTGGAGCAGCTCATAGATGTAGATGTGAATGAACATATCCGGTGAATGCTCCGGCATGTCCAGCTCCCGCACACGCGTCCGCCAGGCAAAGTAGCTCATAAGTGTCCTGTCATCCATGCTCTCATAAGTAGGATAATAGGCCCGTGGGACATCCGAGGCCTCTGGCAGAGGCACATCATCTTCATAGTCTTCCGCCAGCTTTGCCTGCAAGTAGAACTGGCGTGCTTTCTTCTCGACCAGAGTTCCCCTGCCCCCGTCGATCTCCCGCATTTTTCTCAAAACGGGCGGAAGGCCTGCATGGGAGTCGCGCTTCCTTACACCCAGGGGAACATCCGAGTAGATCCTCGTGTAGCGCACACCCTCCCCATTTTTTCTCTTACCTTCCACTTTGCAGCTCCTCTTTTTAGAACGTCTGTTCATTTTCTCTGCTACTATACTATATCCGATTTGTCCAACTGTCAAGTAGGAACTGCGAATTCACCACTGCACTTTTTTCCTCGTTACAGTTCACGGGGCACCCCGACGCGGAGCACAAAGGCCTTCTTCCGGAGCGC
>OMTP01000174.1 GCA_900313955.1 uncultured Lachnospiraceae bacterium
GGCGAAAATCGAATGCGCTCCGGAAGAAGGCCTTTGTGCTCCGCGCCGGGGTGCCTGCCCCACGAGGCCATTGAGATGTCCGCACGGCGAGTGCTGGAGCTCATCCTGAAGCTTGACTGAGCCTGTCCTGGGTTTGCTTACCATCCACATATTGGGGGCACTGCGCCAGTTCAGGAGGGCGACCTTCCCCAAATCGCGGGAGGGCGACAATTCTGTGGTGGCAAGCTTGCTTGCAAAATGAAATTGTGCAGAAGTGACAAAATAAATAGATTCAATTTATATAAAAAGTCGAATAGGACAATGAACAATGGCTCACATTCGACTTTTTTTGCGCATTTTGTGCAAATGTGTGGTATACTGATTCTACTGCTTTGTAATGCGGCGCTTTAAAGCTATGAAGCGGCATTTTCAAAGAAAAAGAAGTGAGATCATCCGAAAGGAGAAACCAGATGAAACAGCTTATGCTGGGCAACAAGGCGGTTGCCCGCGGCCTCTATGAGGCGGGCTGCTCTTTCGTGTCGAGTTATCCGGGCACGCCAAGCACGGAGATCACGGAGGAAGCAGCAAAATATGATGAGATGTATTGCGAGTGGGCCCCAAACGAGAAGGTGGCCATGGAGGCGGCCTTTGGCGCATCCCTTGCCGGAGCGAGAAGCTTTTGTGCCATGAAGCACGTGGGCCTCAATGTCGCCTGCGACCCGCTCTTTACGATGTCCTACACAGGCGTGGGCGGCGGGCTCGTCATCGGCGTCGCAGATGACGCCGGCATGCACAGCTCCCAGAATGAGCAGGATAGCCGCCACCACGCCATCGCGAGCAAACTGCCCATGCTGGAGCCGTCGGACTCCACCGAGGCGCTTATGTTCACCAAAGAAGCCTATAAGATCTCTGAGGAGTATGACACTCCGGTCTTTATCAAGATGTGCACCCGCGTCTCCCACTCCCAGTCCCTGGTCGAGACTGGCAGGAGAGAAGAGCACGCGAAAGTCTACACAAAGAATGTCCCTAAGTTTGTCATGACCCCGGCCAATGCCATGAAGCGCCATCCCGTCATCGAGGAGAGGACAAAGGCGCTGGAGGCGTTTGCAGAGGTGACGCCGCTCAACCGTATCGAGGATGGCCGTGAGAAGAAGCTCGGAATCATCTGCGACAGCACATCCTATCAGTACGTCAGGGAAGTCTTTGGAGATAAAGTGGGCATTTTCAAGCTGGGAATGGTCAACCCGCTGCCGGCGGACAAAATCAGGAACTTTGCAGGGCAGTACGAGGAGGTGTGCGTCATCGAGGAACTCGATCCCATCATCGAGAATTTCTGCCGCCAAATCGGCGTCGCTGTCCACGGCAAGGATATCCTGCCCGTCACAGGGGAGTACTCCCAGAACATTCTGCGCGATGCTTTCAAGGTGGAGAAGCCGGCCTTCCGCACCCTTGACAAGCCGATTCCGGTCCGGCCGCCTGCCATGTGCTCCGGATGTCCCCACCGCGGTCTCTTCTATGTTCTCCACAAGCTGGGCTGCACGGTTCTCGGCGACATCGGCTGCTACACGCTTGGAGCGGCTGCGCCTCTCAACGCCATGGAAATGACGCTCTGCATGGGTGCTTCTGTCTCCGCAGTTCACGGCTTCAACAAGATGAGCGGTGGAAATGGCAGCGGGCACACGGTTGCGGTCATCGGCGACTCGACCTTCATGCACTCGGGCATGACCGGCCTTGCCAATATCGCCTACAATGAATCCAATTCGACCGTCATCATTCTTGACAACTCCATCACCGGTATGACCGGTCATCAGCAGAATCCGACGACCGGCTACAACATCAAGGGCGATCCCGCCGGCCGCATCGACCTCGAAGCCCTGGTCCGCGCCATGGGCATCGAGAATATTGTCGTCGTCGACCCTTATGACCTCAAGGCAACCGAGGAGGCAGTGAAGGGCGAGCTGGCCAAAGACGCGCCCAGCGTCATCATTTCCCGGCGGCCATGTGTCCTTTTGAAATACGTGAACCACGCAAAGCCGGTCCACGTGGTGCCCAAGAAGTGCCGCGGCTGCAAGTCCTGCATGAGGATCGGCTGCCCGTCCATCTCATTTACAGGCGGAAAGGCCCACATCGACGACACCCTCTGTGTCGGCTGCGGCGTCTGTCAGCAGATGTGCCCCTTCGGTTCCATCATTAATGAAAATGGCTCCATGAAGGCCGAACCATGGCCTCCCCTGAGCCGCTATGATCTCGACCACATGAACAAGACGGAAGGAGGTGTCGAAAAATGAGCACGAAGAATGTCATGATTGTCGGTGTCGGCGGTCAGGGTACCCTGCTCGCCAGCCGTATTCTGGGCCACGTTCTTGTGAGTGCCGGCTTCGATGTCAAGGTGTCCGAGGTTCACGGCATGTCCCAGCGGGGCGGCAGCGTTGTCACCTATGTCCGCTACGGAGATGAAGTAGCCTCCCCCATCATCGACCGGGGCGAGGCGGACTTCATTGTCTCCTTCGAGCTGCTCGAGGCCGCCCGCTATCTGCCTTTCCTGAAAATGGACGGCACCATCGTCACTAACACCCAGGAAATCGATCCGCTTCCTGTTATCACAGGAGATGTCGAGTATTCCCGGAACCTGCTCGAAGATTTAAAGGCGACCGGGGCGAATGTCGACGCCATGGACTGTCTCATGCTGGCTGAGGAAGCAGGAAGCGCCAAAGCCGTCAACGTCGTTCTCATGGGTCGCCTCAGTCATTACTTCGATATTCCTGAAGAAAAATGGCTGGCCTCCCTCGAGGCAATCGTCCCGCCCAGATTCCTTGCCATGAACAAGAAGGCCTTTGCTCTGGGCAGAAGTAACTAATCGGTTAACAATCTGGTGCCTGTCACCGGACAATGGAGAATATTCTCAATTGTCCGGTGACAGGCACCAATGAGGAAAGAGAAAACTATGCCAATTACGGATATGCTGGAGAAAAATGCCCGCCTGTACGGCCGTGAGGTCGCCCTGGTTGAGCTCAACCCGCAAATGAAGGAGACGAGGAGGATCACATGGAAGGACTACTCGCTCATTCAGCAGACGGAGGACCGACCCTACCGTCACCAGATCACATGGAATGTCTTTGATGAGAAGGCCAACCGCGTCGCCAATATGCTGCTCGAGTGCGGTGTCGTCAAGGGGGAGAAGGTTGGTATCCTCATGATGAACAATCTGGAGTGGCTGCCGATTTATTTTGGAATTCTGAAGACCGGGGCCCTGGCCGTTCCGCTCAACTTTCGCTATTCGGCCGATGAGATCGAGTACTGCTGCGACCTGGCGGACGTCTCAGTTCTCTTCTTCGGTCCCCAGTTCATCGGCCGCATCGAGTCGGTCGTCGAAAAGCTGAGCCGGGGGAGACTCCTCATTTATGTGGGAGAGAACTGTCCCACATTTGCCGAGAGCTATCGGGAAATGGTGCAGGACTGCTCCAGTCAGCCTCCGCTCATTCCGCTCACGGATGACGATGACGCGGCTATTTACTTCTCAAGCGGGACAACAGGCTTCCCCAAGGCCATTTTACACAAGCACAGATCGCTCACGCAGTCTGCGGAAATGGAGCAGAAACACCACGGCCAGACGCACGACGATGTCTTCCTGTGCATTCCGCCCCTCTACCACACGGGTGCGAAAATGCACTGGTTCGGATCTCTTATTTCCGGCTCCAGGGCGGTGCTCCTCAAGGGGACGAGCCCGGACGTCATCTTGTCGGCGGTATCCCAGGAGAGATGTACCATCGTCTGGCTGCTTGTGCCCTGGGCGCAGGACATTTTAGACGCCCTGGACCGGGGCGAGGTCAGTGTCAATGATTACCATCTGGAGCAGTGGAGGCTCATGCACATCGGCGCCCAGCCGGTGCCGCCGTCCCTTATCCGCCACTGGAAGGACTATTTTCCAGATCATGAGTACGACACCAACTACGGACTCAGTGAGTCGACGGGGCCCGGATGCGTCCACCTGGGCATCGGCCACGAGGACAAGATCGGTGCCATCGGCATCCCGGGTTACAACTGGCAGGTCAAGATTGTCGACGATGATTACCATGAAGTAAAACAGGGACAAGAAGGAGAACTCTGTGTCAGGGGACCAGGCGTCATGGAGTGCTACTACAAAAATCCTGAGGCGACAGCCGAGGTTCTGCCCGGCGACGGCTGGCTCAGAACCGGCGACGTTGCAATTCAGGATGAGGACGGCTATTACTTCCTGGTCGACCGCAAGAAAGACGTCATCGTTTCCGGCGGTGAGAATCTCTATCCGGTTCAGATTGAAGATTTCCTGCGCACAAATCCCAAGATCAATGATGTTGCCGTCATCGGTCTGCCTGACCCGCGTCTGGGCGAGATCGCCGGTGCCATCATCCAGCTGAAGGAAGGCATGATTGCGACAGAAGATGAGATGAATGAGTTCTGCGAGGCCCTGCCCCGCTACAAGCGCCCGCGCAAGATCATTTTTGCCGAAGTGCCCCGCAATGCGACCGGAAAGATCGAGAAGCCGCTGCTTCGCAAGAAGTACGGCGCCGAGAAGCTTGTCGCCCGCGAGATTCAGGCTCAGGGCGAGATCGCCGAAGACCTCAGGAAGGAAAATTAAGATGTAACTGTAGAGGAGAACGTCTTTCTTTCGAGAAGAACCCGTCCTGAACAGGCACATTTCATGAGAAAATCAACACCCCCGACACGGCCGAAAATAGGCCTGTCGGGGGAGTTGCATCACACGGCCGTGGTCGCAGCGACGACTTTGCGGTGGTTTTCACGCTCGATCTTCTTCTCGACTTCGGACAGGTGCTCGGTGTCCTTGGTGACGAGCAGGTGAAGGGGCTTTCTGGTCGTGCCGTCCATATCCTGGTCATCAGGATTGAAGTTCTTGAGCATCCAGTAGGGAATGAGTTACAGTTCACACGTCAGCCAACAGGTGCCCTTCGGAAAGCGCTTCCGGAGTGGACCTTTGAGGGGTGGCCGCGGAGGAAGCACTTTCCGAAGGACACCCTGGTTGACCCGTGAACTGTAACGGGAATGAAAACAATGTTTAATTTTTTATCCATAATCTCTGCCATTGTCCTTCTTTTTGTGCTATAGTATCTATACACATGTAAGCTATCTAACAAGTGCAGTATACGAATAAGACAGATAAATCTGCAATGATACATCTGTTATTATGTTTATATACTTGTACAAGAAAGACCAGACGCACAAAAATCAGCCCTTGAAACTTTATAAACAGGGGCAACCCTGACAGTTGTCAGGAAAGGAACATATGGATAAGCGCATTTTAAAGACGAAAAAAAATCTCAAGCAGACTCTGCTCAAGATGATGGACGAGAAGCCATTTGAGAAAATCGGGGTGACTGAGCTCTGCAACAGGGCGGAGACGAGCCGCATCACATTTTATACCTACTATGGGGACAAGTATGAGCTTCTGCAGGAGCTCTATCAGGACATGCAGGCGGAGATGGAAGAGCGATTCAATGAACTGCAGAAAGGGAACAATCCGGGCGACGACGCTCTCAGGAGCTACCACAACCTGGTTCAGGCTGTCATCGAGAAGTATGATAAGCATATGGACTTTTTCAAGCACATGAAGCCGATTGAGAGCCAGGAACTCTGGTCAACATATTACAATTTCGCCCTCAAACACTTGGAAGAGTTTAAGGACACTTACAATGACCGCATCGCCATGAGGTACCCGTCCAAGCAGATCTGCGTGTCTCTGCTTCTCGGTTTCTGGGGCTTTCTTATGACCGGCTACTCTGAGGGGGCTGATCCCAGGCAGCTCGAGAGAGATGCCATGCATCTCATCGACGACATGATTGAAAGCGGGGTCTACTTCGAGAAGACGAAGAAATGAGGTTAATGGCATGCTTGACCAGTATGGGCGCAAAATTGAATACATGCGCATCTCTGTGACGGACCGCTGCAATCTGCGATGCCGCTACTGCATGCCCGAAGAAGGGGTGCAGGCAATTCCACGCGAGGAAATTCTGACGTTTGAAGAGATCGAAAGAATTGTGCGCGTCTCTGCCGGGCTTGGCATCCATAGTGTGCGCCTGACCGGGGGCGAGCCGCTGGCGCGCAAAGGGATTGCATCCCTCGTGAGCAAGATCCTGTCCGTTCCGGACATCAGATGCTGCCGCCTCACGACAAATGGCATTTTACTGGAGGATCAGCTGCCGGAACTTTTGGAGGCGGGCCTTGGGGGAGTCAACATTTCCCTCGACACGATGACCCCGGTACGGTTTATGGACATTTCCCGAAGGGACATGCTGGATCGGGTGTTCGCGGGGATGAATGCGGCGATTGCAGCAGCAAAGAGAGAGAGCCATTTTTCTGTCAAGATCAACTGCGTGCCCATGAAGGGCTTCAATGAGGACGAGCTGGCGAAGATTGCACTTCTCGCAAAGGACCGGCCGATCAGCGTGCGCTTCATCGAGCTCATGCCTATAGGTCTCGGCAATGTCTGGCAGGGAATGGCGCAGGAGGAAGTTATGGAAGTTCTGGCGCGGGAACTGGGCATAAGGACATGGCGGACGGAAGAGGAGAGAAGTGGCAGCGGCCCGGCGGTCTACTACCGCCCCGATGGCTGGACGGGAAGCATCGGCTTTATCAGCGCAATGAGTCATAAGTTCTGTGAAAGCTGCAACCGCATCCGCCTGACTTCTGACGGGCTTTTAAAGTCCTGCCTCCAGTACACCGCCACGACTGATCTCAGAGATATGATGCGCGGGGGCTGCTCCGATGAGGACCTGGAAGGTGCCATCCGCGACGTCATCTTCAGGAAGCCCAAAAGCCACAGCTTCCTCGACCCCAATCCCGATCCTGCGCGTGAGACCCGCAAGATGTCTGGTATCGGGGGATGAAAGCAACTGCCGCGGTAACTGTTCAGCAGGCCTGACGAAGGTGCGATAAAAAAGCACTTCCGGAGTGGACCTTTGAGGGGTGGCCGCGGAGGAAGTGCTTTTTTATCGCACCTTTCCGTCGGGTCATGAACAGTTACCTGCCGCGGTAACTAATTACGAGCAGGGTCCGGCAATGCTTCGCGCTGGGTGCCCCGCGAACAGTGACGTTGCTGCGTCCTCCATGATTTTAGCACTCACTACAAATCAGTGCTGAAATATTCCGTTTCTATACATTTTTAAACCATTGTTTACACGATTTGGAAAATACTATCTGACAAAAGAATCGTCGATATGATATACTCTGCTTATAACATTCCTACGGAGCCGAAGGGGCGGTTCCATATTTTTTGAGAAAGGTGGTTCATTCATGGAAACAGAAACCTACTTGAAGGCGAAAGCGGATCTGTGCCGCGAGCATGATTATATAGATCCGGCCCTCTACGGGAAGTATAATGTCAAGCGAGGCTTAAGGGACCTGAACGGTAATGGCGTCCTTGCCGGCCTCACCAATATCTCTCAGATCACTGCGTCGGAGATGGTGAACGGAGTGCAGGAGCCAAGAGATGGCAAGCTCTGGTACCGCGGCTATCTCATCAATACCCTGGTCGATGGTCTCGGTGATGATCTCGGGTATGAGAAGATTGCCTACCTGCTTCTTATGGGAGAGCTGCCGGATGAGGCAGAGGAGAAGGCTTTTAAAGAGCTGATAGGTGCGAGTCGTGATTTAAAACCTAATTTTGTCCGCGATGTCATTATGAAGGCGCCGACGCAGGATGTCATGAATACCATGACCCGGTCCATTCTCACACTCGCTTCTTATGATGACAACTGCGCCGACATTTCCCTTGAAAATGTCCTCCGCCAGTCGATCCAGCTCATAGCTCAGTTCCCCCTCCTTGCAGTCTACTCCTATCATGCCTACAACTCCTATGTCAATGGGGAGAGCATGTATATTCACAAGCCGGATCCGGAGCTGTCGACGGCGGAGAATCTCTTGAAGCTTCTGCGCCCGGATCAGTCCTATACGCCCTTTGAGGCCAAGGTGCTCGACACCGCCCTCATTCTTCACATGGAGCATGGCGGCGGCAACAACTCCTCCTTCACGACCCGCGTCGTGAGTTCGTCAGGCGCCGATACCTATTCGGTCATTGCAGCAGCCATGTGCTCCCTCAAGGGACCGCGTCACGGCGGCGCCAACATCAAGACCATGGCCATGATGGATGACATCCGCGCCCACGTGAGCGATTATGCCGATAAAGAAGAAGTCGGGGCGTATCTCACAAAGATTCTCGATAAAGAAGCCTTTGATCATCAGGGACTCATCTACGGCATGGGTCATGCCGTCTATTCCCTGAGCGACCCGAGAGAGCGCATTTTCAAGGGATTTGTGCAGCAGCTCGCCAAAGAGAAGGGCCGCGAGCAGGAGATGACTCTCTATCAGAATGTGGAGGACGAGGCGACCCGCCTCATCGCCAGCAAGCGCCGGATCTACAAGGGAGTCAGCGCCAACATTGACTTCTACAGCGGCTTTGTCTATGACATGCTGGGCATTCCACGCGAGCTCTACACGGCCATCTTTGCCTGCGCCCGCATCGTCGGCTGGAGCGCCCACCGCATAGAGGAGCTCAATTCCCAGAGCAAGATCATTCGCCCGGCTTATAAGAGCATTATGGAGCGCCGTGAGGAATAAACGGCGCTTCGCAAAAAGCATTCCTTTCAGGTTGAGTCATTTTCGCTGCAAAAGCAGGCGGCGAAAATTGAAAGCGCCGGATGGAGCGGCTAAAAAAGATAAAACCTCCCCCGAGGCTGCATTTTGAGAGCAGTTCGGGGGAGGTCTTGCTTTTATGAAAAATGAAAATGTCACACGGGGGCGTTGTGATCGGATTCGTGGCGGATCAGGAAGTAAATGACCACGTACATGATGGCGACGAAGGCCACGAAGACAATGGTTGAGCCGGAGGTCTGGATCATGGCGCAGGAGTCGTAGAAGCCGTGGAGGAAGACGGCACAGACGTAACCGAGGATAAGGTCAGCGACCTTCTGCCCGTCTCTTCCGTAATCGGCGGCCTTGCGCGCTCGTCCGTAGAAGAAGCCGAAGACAACCGAGAAGCCCAGGTGGCCGGGGATGGCCAGAATAGCGCGCGGGAAGGCGACCGACAGGCCGTAGTTGAAGACGTACTTGACATTCTCGAAGGCCGCAAAGCCGAGTGATGTGAAGGCCGCGTAGACGATACCGTCGAAGCTGTAGTTAAAGTTGGGGTCGTTCCAGGTCTTTCTGGCCATGAAGAAATACTTGGTTCCCTCCTCGACGACCGCGACAACAAAGAAGGCCGTGACGATGCTGTAGAGGGGAGAGTCCTTGTCGAGCTTTGTGAGCCCCAGGAGTCCCTCGCCGATGATCTCAAGGACAATCGAGACCAGGGCGGCCAGGACGCCACACCAGATCAGGCTCCACAGGAGAGCCGGAGGCTCCTTCTCGTAAGTATCCATCTTGTAGATGTAGCGCATAAGAATCATCGCCGGAATGATGGCTGCACCAATGTAGATGAGAAGAATTGAGTACATAGGCATGAAAAAGAACATAGGCGGATCTCCTTGCTTTTTCTTTTTATTATACACCCTGAGGGACTTTTTTCCTAAGTTACTGTTCACGGGTGGGTCACTTCGGCGCTTCGCACAAAGGCCTTCTTCCTTCACTTAGTAATTTTCGCCGCAAAAGCAGG